>JBGOYP010000091.1:0-7953 GCA_041479785.1 Candidatus Aminicenantia bacterium
CGACGTTCGGGTTTTATCGATCAAGTCCGGCGCATCGCGGGCCGGCCTCCGCTCGAGAACGTTCCCTTGAAAGACCATTCCAATTTCCGGATCGGCGGCCCGGCCGATTATTTTTTTGAAGCCCGGTCGGCCGCGGATTTGAGCTCGGCCGTGCGCGCCGCCCGTGACTTCGGGATTCCGTTCTATGTCGTCGGCGGCGGCTTCAACCTTCTTTTCGACGACGATGGCTACCGCGGCCTCATCCTCAAAAACGCCGTCCGGGCGACGCCGACCCCGGACGCGAGCGGCGGAATCCGGGTGTCGGCGGGAACCGGCCTCGACACGCTCGTCGAATTCGCGACGGCGCACGGGCTTGAAGGGCTCGAATTCCTGGCCGGCATTCCGGGGACGGTCGGCGGCGCCGTATTCGGGAACGCCGGGGCGTTCGGCCAATGCCTCGGGACGTTCCTCAATAAGGCCGCGGTCCTGACGACCGCCGGCGAGGAATCGATTCTGAGTCAAGAGGATTTCGGTTTCGCCTACCGCCATTCGATGCTCAAGCACCATCCGCATATCGTGCTCGAGGCGGAGTTTGCGTTGCGGCCGGGGCGCCCGGACGAGATCCGGACCCGGATCGCGGAAAACCTCGCCCTCAGGGCCGGAAAGCATCCTCCGCGCGACACGGCATATGCCGGAAGCTATTTCAAGAATCCTCCCCCTCTCCCGGATGGGACGAAACGGCCGGCGGGCCGGCTCTTGGAGCAGGTCGGGGCCCGAGGCCTCGTAAAAGGCGGGGCGGCTGTTTATGCGGGCCACTGCAATTTTCTGATCAACGCCCGCCAGGCCACAGCCCGCGATGTCCTCGCGCTCGCCGCGGATCTGAAGAAGAGGGTGAGGGACCGATTCGGGGTCGAGCTCGAGGAAGAAGTTATTTTCCTGCCAGCCGGCGCTTCAGGGCTTTGACCTTAGCCGGAGAGAGGTTTCCCTTTTTCGCGATCCGCAGCACGTCCTTGCCGAGCGTTATATATATACGGCGCGCGGCCGGAAACGGTTTGAGCGCGGCGAGATGGGCTTTGATCGTCGCCGCGTCGCCGCGCGCGATGGGACCGGTGAGAGCCGTCGACGCGTCAATATTCTTGACATTCTGTAAAGTTCCTTCGATAAGCGGCCCGAGAATGCGGGCGGCCTCCCGGTCCCCGAGCCCCGTCGCCCGCAACAGCCCGCGGGCTGCTTCGAAGAGCGGGACGAAAAGGTTTGAGGCCATGCTGCAGGCGGCGTGATAGAGCGGTTTGTCTTTCGCTTCGACGCGAAACGGCCGCGCTCCTAAACCGCGGGCGAGCGCCCGCCCGGCGCGAACGGCTTTCGCGTCTCCTTCCAAGCCGACGAAGATCCCCGAAAAATGCGACGCCGGAATGTCGTTCCTTGGGAATGACTGGACGGGATGGAAAGAGGCGCAGGCCGCGCCCAGGGCCCTGAGCGGTTTGAGGTCTTCGGACGGCCGTAACCCGCTCGTGTGAAAGACGATTTTTCCGCGCCAGGACCCACCCTTCCGGGCCAGCTGTTTCGCGGCCGAGACGATTTCGTCGTCGGGGATGCTGAGAAAAATGATGTTCGCACCGGCCGCGGCCACGGCGGATTCCGCCGTGATCAGGCCCCGGCCGACGATTTTCCGGCTGGCCCGGAGGGCCGCTGGATTCTTGTCGGCGAGGTAGCGGACGGATTGTCCGGCCGCGACGAGCGCCGTCGCCAGAGATGTCCCCAGCCGTCCCGTGCCGATGATCGCGATGCCGTTCACGGCCGCTCCTTGAAGACTTGAGACCAGAGCTTGACGTCGAGCCGCGACGGCCGCTCCTCCTCCTTCTCCAATTCCTGTTCGGCGCGCCGCTCGCGCAGCGTTCGCCGGAGTTCGGCGGCGAATTCGCGGCTCGAACAGACCTTTGCCCCGCGCAGTCCGGCGAACGCCCGGACCTCGCGGTCCGAGCTGACCACGACCATGTGACGCAGGTCGCGCCGGCCTTCGAGGATCCCGTGCAGAACGGCGTCCGCGGTTTCGCCGGCCGGAGGATAGATGATATCGAACCGCTCGCCCGGCAGGGCCATGCCCGAGGGGTCGGGGACCGCCGCGCCGTCGAATACGAGAATGACCCGGACGCGGCGCGTCCGCTGGAAGGCGATCAGCCGGCGGATGAGCTTCAGCTTGTTTTCGGGGTCTCTGTGAAATCCGGGGAAAAGCGTCCCCAGGAGGTTGTTGCCGTCGACGAGATAAGCCATCGCCTCAGAGGCGGGTCGTCTCGCCCGGTTTGAGAATAATGACCTTGGCCTTCGTCCCGACGAGCCGCTTGAATTTTTCGGGGTCGCCGCAAACGGCGGGGAACGTCCCGTAATGGATGGGAACGACCTTTTTTGTCCGGATGAACTCGACCGCCTTGGCCGCGGACGCCGGGCCCATCGTGTAGCAATCGCCGATGGGCAGGAGACTGAGGTCGGGATGAAAATATTCGCCGACGAGCTTCATGTCGTACGTCAAGGCCGTGTCCCCGGCGTGGTAAATGCGCTTGCCGTCCATTTCAATAACGACGCCTGCGGGGTTGCCTTTTTCGGCGGAATGAACGGCGTTCACCATGTGGACCGTGACTCCGTTGGCTTCGACCGTCCCGCCGATGTTCATTCCGACCGCGGACAGCCCGCCGGCTTGGGCCTCGACGGCGATCTCGTGGATAGCGACGATCACCGCGCCCGTTTTCTTGGCGATCGCGAAGGCATCGCCGAGGTGGTCGCTGTGATGATGGGTGACGATGACGACGTCCGCGTCGGCGATGGCCTCCGGCCCGTGAGCGGCTTTGGGATTGCCGGAGAGAAACGGGTCGATGATGACCGTCCGGCTTCCCTGGATTTTAACGGCCGAATGGCCGAGCCACGTGATTTGTAACGAGGGGGTCATCCTGGCGGCCATGTCATCCTCCTTCCTCCTAAGAGGTGGAAATGGAGATGAAAGACGTCCTGCCCGGAGTCCCGGCCGGTGTTCAGGACAATGCGGTAGCCCGACGTCGCGAGGCCTTTGCCGGCCGCGACCCGGCGCGCCGCCATCAGGATGTCGGCGAGCAGATCGGACCTCTCGGCCGGGACGTCGGCGAGGGAGGCGAAGTGGTCCTTGGGGATGATGAGCGTGTGGATCGGCGCCTGGGGCCGGATGTCGTCGAAGGCCAGGATCCGGTCATCTTCGTAGACGACCTTCGCCGGGATTTTCTTCGCGGCGATCTTGCAAAAGATGCAATCTTCCATGGGCGACCTCTCTATCCTGTCCGTCCCCCGTTTTTGGCGGAGGATTCCGGGCGTTCAGGCTTCGTTTTTGACCCGCTCGATCTTTGCACCGAGGGATTGGAGCTTTTCTTCGATCGCTTCGTAGCCGCGGTCGAGATGTTCGACGTCGTTCACAGTCGTCGTCCCGGCGGCGATCAGGCCGGCCAGGACAAGGGAGGCCGACGCCCGGAGGTCGGTGGCGATGACCTCGGCGCCGGAGAGCGGCGTCTTTCCGCGCACGATCGCCTTATCGCCGCTGACCTCGATATTGGCGCCGAGGCGCAGCAGTTCGTTGACGTGCAGAAAGCGGCGGTCGAAGATCGTCTCGGTGATGATGGACGTCCACTGGGCCTGTGTCATCAGGACCGTAAACTGGGCCTGCATATCGGTCGGGAATCCGGGGTAGGGGGAGGTCGTGACGTCATGGGCTTTGATCTCGGGGCTGCCTACGACGCGCAGTGTCCGGTTCTTGTAGACCTCGATCGCGGCGCCCGAGAAGCGGAGTTTTTCGATGATCGTCGTGAGGTGGGCGGGCTCCGCGTCCACCAGCGTGATGTCGCCGCCGGTCAGAGCGCCGGCGACGAGGAACGTCCCCGCCTCGATCCGGTCGGGAATGATCTCGTGCGTCGCCCCGCCGAGGCGGTCGACGCCCTGGACGCGGACCGTTTCCTCGCCGATCCCGTCGATCCTGGCGCCCATCTTCACGAGGAGTTCGCAGAGGTTCGCGACTTCGGGCTCGCGGGCGCAGTTGCGGAGAATCGTCTCGCCGCGGGCGAGGGCCGCGGCCATGACGAGGTTCTCCGTGCCGGTGACCGTGTTCTTTTCGAAGTGGATGTCCGCGCCCTGCAGCCGTTCGGCCTCGGCCCGGATGTAGCCGTGTTCCGAGGTGATGGAGGCGCCCATTTTCTGCAGGCCGGCGAGGTGGAGGTTGATCGGGCGCGACCCGATGGCGCAGCCGCCCGGGTGGGCGACGATGGCCCGGCCGAACCGTGCCACGAGCGGGCCTAAGACGAGGATCGAGGCGCGCATGACCTTGACGAGGTCGTAGGAGGCTTCCTCGGACAGGATCTTCCGGACCTGGATCGTCAGCGTATTCTTCTTGATTTCATAGTCCGACCCGAGTTCCTTCATGAGCCGGAGCATGGAATGGACGTCCGTCACGAGCGGGATGTTCTTGAGGCGGACGGGTTCGTCGGTCAAGAGCGACGCGGCGATCGCGGGCAGGACTGCGTTTTTCGAGCCGCTGACCCGGACGTGTCCCTGGAGGCGCAGGTCGCGGTTCCCCTGGATCCGGATTTTTTCCATGAAAAAATTTTATCTCAAGGCGGGCTCGAACTCAAGGTCGGTTCGGATTAAGGCTTGACCCCGCTTTCTAAATTGATTTTAGCGCCTGGTCGAGGTCGGCGATGACGTCGGCCGGATCCTCGCCGCCCACGCACAGCCGGATGAGCTGCGGCGGGACGTCGGCCATCCGCCGCGCCTCTTCGCCCTGCTGCTGGTGCGTCGAGATCGCCGGGATCGTGGCCACGCTCTTGATCCGGCCGAGGTCCGTCGCCCGGTAGATCATTTTGAACCCGTCGAAGACCTTGCGGGCGTTGGCCGGCGGTCCGTCCACGCGGAAACTCATCAGATGGCCGTAGCGATGGACCGGATGTCCCGTCCCGTCGTCCGAATCGACGAGCTTCATATAGCGTTTGGCCAGGGCATGGAGCTTGTCGCTCGGCAATCCGAGATAATCCACCTTATAAACCTTGGGATGTTTTTGCAGCCACTCGGCGACCTTCTGGCAGTTCGCGCTCACCAAATCCATGCGCGAACGAAGCGTCCGGAGCTCGTTCAGCGCGAACATCGCGTTGACGGGCGAGGCGGCGGGCCCGTTGTCGCGGTAAGGGAGGAACTTCACGTATTCGGCGAAGCTCGTCTTGAAGAGCGGGTGGTCGTTCTTGATTTTGGTCACGACCGGCTTTCGGCTGATGAGCGCGCCGCCGATGGCGCAGCCGCCGGCCGTGATGGATTTCGTCAGCGAATGGACGACGACGTCCGCGCCGAATTCGATCGGCCGCATGAGGGCCGGTGTGGCGCACGTCGTGTCGATGATGAACGGGATCTCCCAGTGATGGGCGAGATCGGCCAACGCCTTCAGGTCGCAGAACGACTGCTGCGGGTTGCTCGGCGCCTCCATATAGACGAAGCGGGTGTTTTCGTCGATTTTCGACTTCCAGTCATTGATGTCCTCCGGATGAAGGACCCACCGGACCTCGAAGCCTCGCTCCTGGGCTTTACGGAGGTTGAACAGCTGGAACGTCCCGCCGTAAACTTGGATGCACGAGACGAAGTTGATCTTCTCTCCGTCCTTCTGCTTGACCAGGAACGGGTCCACGGCCATGGAGATCGCCCCCATCCCGGACGCGGTGAGGCAGCATGACGCGTCAAACCCGGTCTGATATCCCTCGAGAAGCGCCAGCGCCCATTCGAGGTAGTAGGTCGTCGGATTGGCGATCCGGGTGTAGCACCACGTCGGGATGAGATAGGCGAGGGCCGCTTCGAGTTCGTCGGCATCCTTGTAAGATTGCGAGGCGGAGAGGTAGAGCGGTTCGATCACCGCGCCCTGGTTGCGGACATAGGCCTCTTCGAGCGAATACAGGCCGTGGACGGCGATCGTGTCGAATTTCCAGGATTTGGCCAGAGCCAGTTGCGCGTTCCGTGCGGCCATGAGCTTTTGGGCCTCCTCGACGTATTTCATGACTCCCGGGCCGTATGTCTTGTCCGCCATGATGCCTCCTCGTCAACGTTCCTGCGCCCGCTAATAAAAGGGACCGCGCCTCTGCCTACAGAGGCCAAACCCACCGATGAAAGCCTAACGAAGAACGCGCAGACGGATACCCCAGCTCTTTTTGCGCTGCGCGTCAAAACGCATGATACAGGGTATTGAAGTCCCTACGATTAAGAACCAATTTTAGCCTAAATCGTGGTGGATGGCAAGCACGTCCTGGAGGATGGCGTGGCCCGTCTCGGTCCGGCCCGCCCCCGCTCCCTGGATGGTCACCGGCCCCATGAGGTCGAGGTCGAAGGTCAGGGCGTTTTTAGCGCCCATGACGCCCGTCAGGGGGTCGGATAGGGGGAGCTTTTGAGGCGAAACACCGGCCACGATCTTGCCGCCGTCCTTCCGGGTGAAGGCGACGAGCTTATAGCGGTAGCCTTCGGCTTTCGCCGCCATGACCATATCCTTGGTGATCCCGGTGATCCCTTCGGGCGTGATCGCGGACGGCTTGAGGTTGCCGCCGAGCAGGACGTTCGAAAGGATGACGACTTTGGCCAGGGCGTCGAATCCGCCGACGTCGGCCGTCGGGTCGGCCTCGGCGTAGCCGAGCTTCTGGGCCAGGGCCAGCGCGTCGGCGTAATCCATGTTTTCGAGCTCCATCTTCGTCAGGATGAAATTCGTCGTGCCGTTGAGGATGCCCTTAATTTCTTTAATCGCGTTGCCCGCGAACCCGCGTTCGCAGAGCGTGAAGACGGGGGTGCCGCTCATAACCGTTCCCTCGATGCGGAACTGGAGCTTTTTCTTGTCGGCCAGGGCCTTGAGCTCTTTGTAGTGGAGGGCGGCCGGGCCCTTGTTCGATGTGACGACATGCTTTCCGGTCTGGAGCGCGGTTCGGATGTGGGTGGTCGCCGGCTCAGCGGTCTTAATATCGGTATAGGTCATTTCGGCGATGATGTCGGCTTTCGCCGCGACGATAATGTCGACGGCGGTCATACCGTCATACTTGGCGGCCTTGGGGTCCACGGCGTGGAGCGTCTTGCCCTCGCCGAGCGCGCGCAGGGTCTTCTTGAGGTCGATCCCCTGGGGCGCAATCAGGTTGCCTTTGATCTTGTCCGCGATGGCGACGATTTTCGCCTCGAAGCCGAAATTGGTCTTCAGCGCGGCCGCCTTTTTGTCCAGGATCTCCATGAACCCTTGGCCGACCGTGCCGCAGCCGACGAGTCCGATTTTATATTTTTTCATCCTTGCCTCCTCGGCCATCCTAACTCAAGCGTCGCAATATTGTCAAAAAGGGGCTCGGGGCATGCCGCCCGGAACCACGCGGATTTTCCCCAGCGTGGAAAATCCGCTCGACCTCGCTCTCGAGCTCTCGGAAAAACTGCGTTTTTCCGAACCGTGCCCGCTCTCGCTCTCGGACGAGTTCCGGGGGGCATGCCCCTCGCCCAGGAGAAGAAAGGGGTGATCATGCTTGCTCTCGGATGGGTTCTGAGCACTCCGCTCGTCATCGCGAGCCCCAAACGGGCTGGGGCGACGACCTCTTGGTCGTCGCGAGGAGCGTAGCGACGTGGCGATCTCAAATAAAAAAAGGCCGGTTCCCGGAGGAACCGGCCTTCGCGTTACTTGCGTCCGCGAGCGCGTTTTAGCGCGTTCGTTCTGCGCTTACTTCGGTTGCTGCGCTTCGAGCCACTCGGGCAGAACCGACTTCGGCCGCTCGATGGCGAGGCCGAGAGCGCGGCTCCAGATGAGCTGGGCCAGGATGCCCATCGCCCGGCTTACGCCGAAGAAGACGGTGTAGAAATCGTATTCCGTCAAGCCGTAGTAGTAGAGGAGAACGCCGGAGTGAGCGTCGACGTTCGGCCACGGGTTCTTCGCCTTGCCCTGCTCGATCAGGATCTTGGGCGCGACTTCGTAAA
>JBGOYP010000092.1:0-7941 GCA_041479785.1 Candidatus Aminicenantia bacterium
ACTGATGCGGCGAACGCCGCGGAAGGAGGACTGTCCCATGGCGTCACAGCGCTTGGCGTCCGTGGACGCGTTTCGCGGTCTGACGATCGCGGCCATGATCCTGGTCAACAACCCGGCCAGCTGGAGCTTTGTCTATCCTCCGCTGCGCCACGCCGCATGGCACGGCTGGACGTCCACGGACTTGGTCTTTCCGTTCTTTCTGTTTATCGTCGGGATCTCGATCGCGCTCTCGTTTTCGAAGCGGAAGGAAGAGGGAAAGCCCAAGGGACGGCTCTACGGGAAGGTCGTTCAACGGTCGGTCTCGATCTTCGCCCTCGGGATGTTCCTCCATCTTTTCCCGAGGTTTCCGTTCGCCACGATGCGCATTCCCGGCGTCCTGCAAAGGATCGCGGTCTGTTTTTTGTTCGGCGCTCTCATCTATCTGAACACGAAGATTCCGGGCCGAATTGGATTTAGTCTGCTCTTCCTTGTCGGCTACTGGGCTTTGTTGACGTTCGTCCCCGTCCCGGGCTTTGGCCCGGGCGTTCTCGACCCAAAGGGAAACCTGTGCGGCTATATCGATACCAAGCTCCTAGCGGGCCATATTTATAAGCCCGACTTCGACCCCGAAGGGCTTCTGAGCACGATCCCGGCGATCGCGACCGTTCTCCTCGGGACTATGGTCGGCGACTGGCTCCGGTCGAACCGGACGGTCACGAAGAAACGGCTGGGCCTTTTTGGCGTCGGCGTCGTCTTGACCGCGGCCGGCCTACTACTTCATCCGCTCTTCCCGATCAACAAACAGCTCTGGACCAGCACGTTCGTCCTCTTCACGGCCGGCGCCGCGCTCCTCGTCTTCGGCGTGTGCTACGTTCTCATCGACGGCCTCGGCATCAAAAAATGGGCGACGCCGTTCCTCGTCATGGGCACGAACGCCATCGCCGTTTTCGCCGGGTCGACGTTGATGGTAAAAATCCTGCTGATGATCAAGATCCCCGAGGCCGGCAAGACCGTAAGCCCTATCTCCTACGTTTATAACCATCTCCTGTCGCCCGTCGCCGGCCCCTATCTCGGATCGCTGATCTATCCGCTCTTCCTGATCGTGCTGTGGGTCCTCCTCATTTTTCCGCTTTATCGAAAAAAAATATTCATCCGGCTGTAAACCTAGTTCGAACGTCCGGTCGGATTGAATTCCCCCCTGGTCTGGAGTATCATAAGCGGCTTATATTGCGAAAATTGGAGCTGTTATGGACGCGATACGAGTTGAAAACCTGACCAAGCGGTTCGAGGACGTGACCGCGGTGGACGGATTGACCTTCGCCGTTCCGCAGGGCGAGCTCTTCGGTCTGCTCGGCCCCAACGGCGCCGGAAAGACGACGACGATCAACATGCTCTCGACGCTTCTCAAGCCGACATCCGGCCGGGCCGAAGTCGCCGGCTTCGACGTCGGGCGGAACCGCGACGATGTCCGGAAAAGCATCGGCGTCGTTTTTCAGGAGCCGGCCTTGGACGGCAAGCTGACCGGGCGCGAGAACCTGGAATTCCACGCCATGATGTACGGGCTCGGCCGCGACGAGCGGAAGGCGCGGATCGACGAGGTCCTGAGGCTGGTCGATCTCACGGACAAAGCCGCCGTCCTGACCGAAAAATATTCGGGCGGCATGAAGCGGCGGCTCGAGATCGCCCGCGGACTCATCCAGTGGCCCAAGGTCCTATTCCTCGACGAACCGACGCTCGGGCTCGACGCTCAGACCCGTCGACATATCTGGGATTACGTCAAGAAACTCAATAAAGAACGGCGCGTCACAATCATCCTCACGACGCACTATATGGAAGAGGCGGATTACCTCTGCGACCGGATCGCGATCATGGACCATGGCAAATTCGTCGCCCTGGACACCTCGCCCCATCTCAAGGACGTCCTGGGCGGCGATGTCGTGTCCATGGAGGTGGAAGGCGACGCGGAAGCCTATGTCGCCGAACTCCGGACCTTGGATTGGATCAAAAAAATCGGCCGACACGGGGAGGAGCTCAACCTGACGATGGAGAAAGGGGAGAGGCGCATCCCCGAGCTGATCACGACCGCCCAGGCGAACGGACTGACCGTCAGCTGCGTCCATTTGCGGAAGCCGAGCCTCGAGGACGTCTTCCTCCATTTTACCGGCCGGACGATCCGCGAGGAAGACGTAAAAGTCAACATGTGGCACGGCCCGATGGCCCATGGGAGGAGATGATGATGATCAGCTGGACGGCCGTTTATGTCATGTGGCTGCGGGAGATGAAGCGCTTTGTCCGGGCGAAATCCCGAATCATCGGCTCGCTCATCCAGCCGCTCTTTTTCCTGGGATTTCTCGGTCTAGGACTGAACAAGATGGCGGTCCCCGGCGTCCAAACCGGCGTGACCTATATGCGTTTTCTCGTTCCCGGGATCATCGGAATGACGCTCCTCTTTTCTTCGTCCATGCAGGGTTTGTCCGTGCTCTGGGACCGGGAATTCGGATTTCTCAAGGAGATCATGGTCGCTCCCGTCAACCGCGTCTCGATCGTCCTGGGACGGATCGCGGGCGGGACGACGTCGACCATGCTTCAAGGGCTTCTCGTCCTGGCCCTATCCTTCCTTCTGGGATTCAAGCTGGGACATTGGCCTTTGTTTCTCCTAGGCTTGGTTTTCATGGTCCTGATCGCCTTTTCCTTCATCGGGTTCGGACTGATCTTCGCTTCGCGAATGAAGGATATGCAGGGGTTCGGGATCATCATCAATTTCATCATCTTTCCGTTGTTTTTTCTGTCCGGGGCGCTATTCCCGCTCAACAACCTGCCTCTGGTCGTGCGCCTCCTGTCCTATATCGACACGCTGACCTACGGCGTCGACGGCCTTCGGGGCTGCTGGATCGGAGCGTCCGCACATCCCATCGCCGTGAACCTCATGATCATGACCGCGTTTTCGCTCGTCATGCTGTTTTTCGGCGCCTATTTCTTCGAGAAAAGCGAAAGCGTATAGTATAAGAGTGATGCGCAAGGCCAGCCCCTCCCTTGTCTTCTTCGTGCTTGCGTCGAGCGTCCTGGCCGTGGCGGCCTGCGGCCCGCGGACGGCCGCAACATCCTCTCCTTCGTCCCGGCAGGGTGCGGTCGTCAAACCCGGAGTCGAAGTCTTTCTCGAAAAACACCTTGACCTCGTCCGAGGGAAAAGCGTCGGCCTCATCACGAACCCTTCGGGCGTAGACCGGACGTTGCGCAGCACGATCGACCTTTTCCGGGCGAATCCCGAAATCAAGCTCGCCGCCCTTTATGCGCCGGAGCATGGGGTCCGGGGAAATGCCCAGGCCGGCGAGTACGTTCCCTTTTATTTGGACGAAAAATTCGGGATTCCGGTCTTTAGCCTCTACGGCCCGTCCATGAAACCCAAACCGGGGATGCTCCGGAACATCGACGAATTCATGAGGTCGTTCGACGCGACCCATGCCGACAAGAAAGTCGAGCCGTCCATGATGAAGGACGTAGACGTCCTGGTCTATGATATCCAGGATGTCGGGACCCGCATTTATACGTATGAGGCGACGATGGCCTACGCCATGCAAGCCGCGGCCGAAGCCGGCATCGATTTTGTCGTTCTCGACCGCCCGAATCCGATCGGCGGACTCCTCATGGAAGGCCCCATCCTCGAATACCCCGAGTTCAGCTCGTTTGTCGGCATTTATCCTATCCCCCTGAGATTCGGCCTGACGATTGGCGAACTCGCCCGCCTCTACAACGACAAATTCCTCGAAAAGAAAGCGAAGCTGACCGTCGTCCCCATGGAGGGCTGGACGCGGAACATGTGGTTTGACCAGACCGGCCTGCCGTGGGTCATCCCCTCGCCGAACATGCCGACGCTCGAGACGGCGACAGTCTATCCCGGCCAGGTCTTTTTTGAGGGGACGAACGTCTCGGAAGGGCGGGGGACGACGCGCCCCTTCGAGCTCTTCGGCGCGCCCTGGATCGACGCCTTCGAGCTGGCCAAAAAGCTCAACGGACTGGGGCTTCCCGGCGTCGCGTTCCGGGAGCAATGGTTCACGCCGACGTTCTCGAAATTCAAAGACGAGATGTGCGGCGGTTGTCAGGTCTATGTCACGGACCGCGGCGCCTACCGGCCTCTCGAAACGGCGCTCACGGTCATCAAGGCCATTCGCGAGACATATCCCGGCAAGTTCCAATTCCATGCCGCCTATTTCGACAAAATCATGGGGACGGCCAAGGTCCGTCTGGCCATCGAAGCCGGAAAAAGCATCGCCGAGATCGCGGCCGGCTGGGCGGACGGACTGGCCGGATTTTCCGAGATCCGTAAACCGTATCTTCTTTATTAAGAGCGACAAAGCCGTAATAAAATAAAACGCGATATTGAAATCGGCCCGTCCTATCGCTTAAAATAGGCATTCTTCGTGAAAAGCCGAGACTCGTCCTAAGGAGCTAAATCGATGACCCCCCAGAATTCCGGCTTCGCGTTGTCCAATCCTCTCGCGGTCCGCTTGAACAAGGCGCCGCGGGATTTCCAGAGAGGAGATTTTCTCAAGCTCATCGAAAACGAGGGGATCGAGAGGATCACCTTCCATTACATCGGGCTCGACAGCAAAATCAAAGAGCTCCACATCCCGGTCGCCGACGCCGGCCAGGTTGAGACCGTCCTGGCCGAGGGCGAGCGCGTGGACGGATCCTCCATTTTCAAGGGCCTGGTCGACATGGAGTTGTCCGACCTTTACGTCGTTCCCGTTTTCAAAACCGCCTTCCTGAATCCGTTCGACGACAAAAGCCTGGATTTCATTTGCCGGTACGTCACCAAAGACGGGGACCTCGCGCCGTTCGCCCCGGACAACGTCCTGGCCAAGGCGGCGGCGCTTTTTGAAAAAAACACGGGCCTCGAGCTTCGGGCCCTGGGCGAGCTGGAATTCTACCTAATCTCCGAGAAGGGGCAGAATATCTATCCGGCGCGACGGCAAAGGGCTTATCACGCCGCGGGTCCGTTCATCAAGAGCGGCCCGGTCCTGAACGAGATGCTCCATCACGTGACCCAACTGACCGGCGCGGTCAAATACGGCCATAGCGAAGTCGGGTTCATCGACAATATCGTCAGCGAAATCGAGGAAATCCAGGACAAGCGCGGCGAGCAGATGGAAATCGAGTTCCTGCCTCGCCCGATCGCCGACATGGCCGATTATATCGTCCTCAGCCGCTGGATCGTCCGCAACGTCGCCAATCGGCACGGCTGCGTCGCGACGTTCACGCCGAAGCTCGAGGACGGGATCGCGGGAAGCGGCATGCATTTCCATCTCGAGCTGGCGAAGTCCGGGACAAGCATCATGACCGGCCCGGACGGACGTCTTGCGGAACCGGCCCTCCGGCTGATCGGCGGGCTCCTGGAATACGCCGATTCCCTGACGGCGTTCGGCAACACGGTTTCGTCGGCGTATCTCCGGCTCGTTCCCAACCAGGAAGCGCCGACGCGCATCTGCTGGAGCAACCTCAATCGGAGCGTCCTGATCCGGGTCCCGCTCGGCTGGACCAACGTCCGCCATCTTTCCCGGCGGGTGAACCCCCAGGATACGGAACCGCTCGCGGAGAGAAGCGGCCGCCAGACGGTGGAGTTGCGAAGCCCGGACGGCAGCGCCCTCATCCACCTTTTGCTTGCCGGCATTTCGATGTCGGTGGACTGGGCGTTCCGCGACAGCCGGAGTATTCTCATTCCGGGCGCCGCGCCGCTCGAGCTGGTCGACAAGCTTTATGTCAAGGGCAATATTTTCGCGGACAAAGAGCTCTTGAAACGGCTGCCGGTCCTTCCCCCGAGCTGTGTCGAGTCCGGCCGGCTTCTCCTTAAAAATCGGGTCCTCTACGAGCGCGAGGGCGTCTTCCCTCCGAGCGTGATCGAATACGCGGCCCGTCAATTGCAGGCCGAAGACGACGAATTCATGAATAAGAAATTGCTCGCGCTTCCCGCAGACATCCGGCAGGTCGAGATGCGCAAGATCATGCACAAGGACCTGCATAAGCATTGAGCTGGAATCCATGACGCCCGTCGAGCGGTGGCTGGCCGTGTTCCGCCGCGAGAAGCCCGACCGGGTTCCCATGGATTATTGGGCGACGCCTGAGTTTGACGCGAAGCTTATGGCCCATACGAAGCGCCCGACGCGGCGGGAAACGCTCGAAAAACTTCACGTGGACTTCGTCGTCGACGCCAAGCCCGAATATGTCGGCCCGCCCCTCGCGCCTCAAACGGACGTTTTCGGTTGCCGGTTCAGCCCGATGGATTACGGATCCGGGGCTTATGATGAATGCGTATTTTCCCCGCTCGCGAATGACGTCTCGGTTGACGAGGTCGAACATCATTATCGCTGGCCGAGCCCCGATTGGTGGGAATACCGTTCCCTCGGGCGCCGTCTCGAAGGCTTAGAACGATATCCCGTCCGGGGCGGAGGCTCCGAACCGTTCCTTATTTATAAAAATCTCAGGGGTCAAGAACAAGCGTTCGTCGATTTGATCGAGTATCCGGAAATTGTTCGGTATTGTCTGGGAAAGCTGTATGACCTGGCGTATGAGGACACGCGCCGGATTTTTGAACAGATCCCGGGCCGCGTGACCTTCAGCTATGTCGCCGAGGACATGGGCGGCCAGACCGACCTTCTGATGTCCGTCGACCACATTCGAACGTTCCTGTTGCCCGGGATGAAAAGGGTCATGGACCTCGTCCATGAGGCGGGGGCTTACGTCTTTCACCACAACGACGGCAACTGCCGGCGGATCCTCCCCGACCTTATCGACGCCGGGATCGACCTTCTCAACCCCATCCAGTGGAGATGCCCCGGAATGGAGCGCGAAGGGCTCAAACAGGATTTTGGCCGGAAGGTCGTCTTGCATGGGGCGATGGATAACCAGCAGACGCTTCCTTTCGGGTCCGTGGACGACGTCCGCCGCGAGGTTTTAGACAACCTCCGCATCCTGGGCCGGGACGGCGGGTACATTCTGGCGCCCTGCCACAACATTCAACCGTTGACGCCGCCCGAGAATGTCGTCGCGATGTACGAGACAGCTTACGAAAACGGCCGGATCTGAGCGACGGCCGGTCTCCAACCCGGGTCAGAAGACGCGAAGCGGAGTCTTAAGCCGCGCGGCCAGAGCGTCCAGCGATGCGGCCGTCGTTCCGCTGAGCGGCATGAAAAGATACGCGTTCTTTTCGTAAAAGACGCTTCCTTGTGGCAGGAACGTCAGCTGCGTTTTTGTCGAGGCTTCGCCCCAAGTGTAAAGGAGAGGCCGGACCCAGTGGACGAATTCCGCTTCGGCAGGGGCGTAGAAGTACGTCCCCGCCCTATGGAGGAAATCTCCGGCGGCGCCGAGGTTGGCTGCGAGGGAAGCGACCCGGACACTGAAGAACCCATATCGGTTCAGGGTGTTGATAAGCCCCACCCATTCAACGTCGGCGGGCGCGATAAACGCGATCCCGTCGGGCGCGTCCGAGAGTTCGATCAATGGCCGCTGCACTAAGCCGTCCTTCGCGTCTTTATAGACAAGCGAGTCGAAGAGCCTTCGATAAAAGACCATTTCGTCGTTGCGCAGCGCGCTGACCCCGAGGTCCCGGGTGACGGTCATCATCGTTTCGGACAGGATGTACGGAGCGTCCTTTTCGAGGGTATATTTGACCTCAAGCTCGATGTCCTTGATGTGGGGCAGCGGCCCTTTCCGGGCGTTGATATAGACGACGGACCCGTTTTTTTCAACCAGGGATTGAGGCGGATTCCAGTCGAAGGAATGGTCCCAGCCGACTCCGGGCACAAAAACGTCCGGGTTCGCATGGACGACGCCGGTTTTTTCGTTGTGAAACCGGAGGTTCTCTTTGGGATATTCGATGGCGTTGATCTGTCCGCTTTGGGAGTGGAGCAGGAGTTTGAGACGCGAGGAGACAATGGTCTTCCCGGGCCCGTCTCCGGTGACCGTGAA
>JBGOYP010000093.1:0-7921 GCA_041479785.1 Candidatus Aminicenantia bacterium
CGCCTGCCGGATCGACGAACTTGTCGCGGGGTCCCGGGCCCAGCTCATCATCAAGCTCTTCGGGGAGGACCTGGACGTGCTCAAGGACAAAGCCGACGAAATCGCCAAAACCCTATCCAAAATCCGGGGCACGGCCGACCTCGTCGTGGAGAACATCGCCGGCCAGCCCTATCTCTCCATCCGGGCCGACCGGGCGAAGATCGCCCGCTTCGGTATCAACATCGAGCAAATCCAGACGATCGTCGAAACGGCGGTCGGCGGGACGCCGGTCACCCAGATCTACGAGGGCGAGAAATATTTCGACGTGCAGCTCCGGTTTCCGGAAGACCACCGCAATTCGGTCGAGGCGATCGGAAGCATCTTCGTCCAAACGCCGCCGGGGGCGCGGGTCCCGCTCAACCAGCTCGCCGAGATCACCACGTCCGAAGGCCCGGTCCAGATCAGCCGCGAATCCGGGGAGCGGCGGATCGGCGTCGAATGCAACATCACCGGCCGGGACATGGGCGGGTTCGTCGCCGAAGCCCAGCGCGAGATCAGGAAAAACGTCAAGCTTCCGCCGGGATACTATCTCACGTACGGCGGCCAGTTCGAGCATCAGCAGCGCGCGATGCGGCGGCTGGCGGTCATCGTCCCGGTCACGATCGGGCTCATCTTTTTCCTGCTGTTCTTGACGTTCGATTCCCTGCGTCTGGCGGCCCTCGTCATCCTGAACCTGCCGTTCGCCCTGATCGGCGGCGTCCTGTCGCTGTATATCGCCGGGCTTTATCTGTCCGTGCCGGCGTCGGTCGGCTTCATCGCCCTCTTCGGCATCGCGGTCCTCAACGGCATCGTGCTCGTCTCGTATATCACCCAATTGCGCGAAGAGGGGAGTCCATTGCGGGAGGCCGTCCTGCGGGGATGCGAGAACAGGCTCCGTCCCGTCCTGATGACGGCCACGATCACGATCCTGAGCCTGATCCCGTTACTCTTCGCCTCGGGTCCGGGGTCCGAAGTCCAGCGGCCGCTGGCGGTCGTCGTCGTCGGCGGTCTCGTAACCTCGACGCTGCTGACGCTCCTCGTTCTTCCCGCCGTCTACGGCTGGTTCGCGCCGAAGGAGGGCTCACGTTCAGCTTGACTTTCCCTCTCCGAGTAATGAAAATAAGGGACGATTATCGAGGACGTATGATGAAAAAATCTCTCGCGGTCGCGCTTTTTCTTCTGACGGCGGCGGCTCTGGCCTATCCCCAGGACGTCTCCTTTAAATTGCAAGGAGGCATGACCTGGGTCCAGGGCGACGACTACAACAAAGGCATTGCCGGCACGTGGCAGCTCCTTCGCGATACCTCGGCGACCGTGACGGGAAATTACCGGGGCTTCAAGAACGCCCCGAGCTTTCAAGCCGAGATCGTCACCCACTGGGGCAAACGGATCGCCGTGGGCCTTGGCGGGGGGTATTTCCAGATGACGCATAGCGACCTGATCACGAGCGAGGGGACGACGGCCGACGCCTCGTTCACGACGGATACGACGGTCAAGCCCCAATTATCGATCATCCCGTTTTATCTGAACATTTACTATAAGATCAAAGTCACCTCCGCGGTCGGCCTCAACATCTTCGCCGGTCCAGCCTTCCAGATCGTCCAATTCAGCTACCAGCGCCAAACGACATCGACCGTGAATTCCCTGACGGAGCTGGAAACCTTCAAAGCCGCCAGTCCCTCGTTGGGTTATCAAGGGGGAGTCAGCCTGACGGTCCATATCGCCCGGGGGCTCTCTTTCGTCGCCGACGGCTTCTACCGCCAAGGGAAAGCGTCGAAATTATCGGGGAACTGGCTTCTCAGCAGCTCCTCAGAGACCGGGCAGGTCAACAAAAGCAGCTCGGCCTATACGTTCTGGTATTACACGTATGCTCCGGGTGCGTCCTATCCCGCCATCGGATTCTTCGACGTGAACGGACCGTCGGGAGACGGAATATCCGGCGTCCGAAAAGCCGATATCAACCTCTCCGGCCTCACGTTGGCGGCCGGTCTCAGAATCGACATCTAAGCCGGGCCCCGAACCGGCCCAATCCGTATTATTTTTCGGCCGCCCGCGCCAACGCCGGAGCCGTTGCGGGAAGCCCAGCTTTCGCGTCCTGCTTTTTTCTGGATTTTGCCGTGGCTCGTTCGGCGATGACATAAAACGCGGGGACGACCATCAGGCTCAGCATCGTCGAAACGATCAGGCCGCCGATGACCGCGATGGCCATGGGCTGGCGGATCTCCGACCCGGGACCAAGGCCGAGCGCCGGCGGGATGGCGGCCATCAGCGTCGCTGTGGCGGTCATGAGGATAGGACGGAGCCGAATCGGGCCCGCCTTTTCCATCGACTCTCTGGGGCTGAATCCCTTGGCCCTGAAGTTGTTGGCATAATCCACGAGGATGATCGAGTTCTTTTTCACGATCCCCATCAGGAGGAGAAGCCCGATCATGCTGAAGATATTGAGCGACTTGCCGGCGATCAGGAGGGCGAACGCGGCGCCGGCGATCGACAGCGGAAGTATCGTGATGACCGTGATCGGGTCTTTGAAAGAGTTGAACTGGGATGCGAGAATCATATAGGCGATGGCGATTCCGAGGAAAAGGGCGAAGATCAGGCTGGTCATGGATTCCCGGAAGGCGAGACTCGTTCCCGCCAAGACGATCCGGTAGCCGAGGGGAAGGTCCTTGGCCAGGCTTTCCACGTATCGGATGGCCTCATCCTGGGAATGACCGACCGCGACGTTGGCATAGATCGAAATCGCCCGCTCGCGGTCTTTGCGCGTGATGGCCTGGAGGGCCGGCCGTTCTTCGGCCGTCACCAGAGACGAAAGCGGGATGAGGTCGCCCGACCGGCTTCGGATGCGAAGCCGGGCGATGTCTTCAGGCCGCGCCCGCTGGGCGGCCAGCAGCTTCAGCCGGACGTCGACCCGGCGGCCTCCCGTGCTGTACTTCCCGACCCGGACGCCGCCGATCAGGGCGTTCAGCGTGGTCGCCACGTCGTCGATCGAGACGCCGACGTCCGCGGCCAGGGCCCGGTCCGGAAGGATATTGAGCTCCGGCATGCCGATCTGATAGTCCGTATCCAGGTCCATGACCGTGCCGCTTGCGGCCATCTTTCGCATGATGTCATCGCTCAGGGATATCAGCTGGTCCCAATTCCCCCCCCGGACAGAAAAACTGACGGGAAAGCCCCGCTGCCCGGTGAATCCCTGCTGGGATAGGTCTTGGATGGTGGCCCGGATCCCGGGAATGGCATTGAGCTCCCTCCGCAGCATCGCCTGGAGTTGAGTCTGGGTGACCTTGCGTTCCCTGGGCGGCTTCAGCGTGACGTTGATGTTCCCGGAATTTACGCCGCCTCCGAAACCGCCGATGTTGCTGAATTGCCCGATGACTTCCGGGTGACTGCCGATGATCTCGTCGGCCTTCGCCAGCAGCTTGGCCGCTTCCGAGATATCCGAGCTGACCGCCGTCTGGATGCGGACGGACAACCGGCTGAGGTCCTGAGAGGGGACGAACTCCGCCGGCAGGGACGTCATGACCCAGATGGCGGCGCCAAAGAGGAAGAGCGCCAGGGCGAGAATGAGGACGGGGCGCCGGAGGCCTCTATGCAGGATTTTGCCATAGACGCGCTCCAGCCTACGGAAGCTTTTGTCCACGACGAGGCCCAATTTGCCGCGCCCTTCCCGGCTTGTCCGGAGGAACTGGGCGCATCGCGACGGCGCGAGCGTCACCGCTTCGACATAGGACAGGAGAACCGCCAAGCAGAGCGTGATCCCGAATTGGAGGAAATATCTCCCGATAATCCCTTTCATGAAGACGACGGGGACGAAGATGGCAACGACGGCCAGCGTCGCGGCCAACGCCGCGAACGCGATCTCCTTGGTTCCGCCCAGGGCGGCTTCGACCAATCCCTGGCCGCCTTCGCGGTGACGGAAGATGTTCTCCATGACCATGATCGCGTCGTCCACGACAAGGCCCACGGCCAAGGCCAGGCCGAGGAGGGTGAAGGTGTTGAACGTGAATCCGAGGAAATAAATAATGGCGATTGTCCCGAAGAGCGACATCGGGATGGCCAGGACGACGTTCAGAGTGCTGGAGAAGGACCCCAGAAACATCCAGCAGACAAGGGCCGTCAACACCACGGACAGGAGAAGCTCGAACTCGATTTCCCGGACCGAGTCCTTGATGAACTGCGTCGTGTCGAAGACGATGTAAGCCGACATGCCGGCGGGCATCGTCTTCTGAAAATCGTCCAGGGCGGCGCGCGCGGCCGTGGCCACGGCCACGGCGTTCGAACCGCGCTGTTTCTTGAGGGAAATGCCCTGCGCCCGGACGCCGTTCACCGAAGACAGGCGCCGCAGGTCGTCGAAGCCGTCCTCGACCAAGGCGACGTCGCTGACGTAGATCTGGCTGCCGTTGGTCTCGCGAATGACGATTTTGCGCAGCGTCGCGATGTCGAGCGCTTCGCCCAGGACGCGGACGTTGACCTCCCGGCCCGGCGTTTCCAGCCGTCCGGCGGGAAGTTCGACATGCTCCCGCTGGAGCGCGGAAATCACGTCACGGACGGTCAGCCCGCGCTCGTCGAGTTTCGACGCATCCAGCCAGATCCGGACGTTGCGGTCCTGAACGCCGTTGAGCGTGATTTCGCCGACCCCCGGGATGGTCTGAAGTTTCTCCTTGAGCGTGTACTGGATGTAGTCGGTGAGGACTCTTTGCGGGAACGGCCCCGAAAGGGCGATCATCAGGATCGGATTATCCTCGGGATTCGACTTCGAGATCGTCGGCGGATTAATGTCCCGGGGCAGGCTTCGCGTCGCTTGGGACACCTTGGCTTGGACGTCCTGGATGGCGAAATCGATGTCCCGCGACAGGTCGAACTCCAGGGTGATTGAAGCGCTGCCCATCCGGCATGAGGACGAGATCGTTTTGATGCCCTCGATCTGGATGAGCGACTCCTCCATCGGCTCGACGATGTCGTTTTCGATGACCTCGGGCGCGGCGCCTTCCCACCCGACGGAAACGCTGATCGTCGGAAAGTCGACGTCGGGGAACTGGCTGATGCCGATCCGGGTCCCGGCGACAATGCCGAAGACGACGGTGGCCGTCATGAGCATCCAGGCCAGAACGGGTTTCTTGACGCAGGTTTCGGTCAGGTTCATGGAATTATCCTATGGAGTTTTCTTTTTCGGGGCCGGTTCGGAAGGGCCGGTTTCGCCCTTGGCGATGCGGACGGGAACGCCGCTGCGCAACGCTTCGTTACCGCGAACGACGAGCAAATCACCCGGGGACAGCCCCGAGATGACTTCGACCAGGCCGTCCGCGGTCGTCATGCCGGTGCTGATGATCCGTTCGGCGGCGACATTATTTTCGACGATGTACACGATGAAGCCCCGCTCGCTGGGGCGGATGGCGGTCTGGGGAACGACAGCCGCCAAACGGGGGCTGCTGACGGGGACCGTGATCTCCGCGAACGCGCCGGGGCGAAGCGTTTCGTTGGCCGAGTCGCGGACCTCCGCCGTCACGGTAACCATCCGCGTGGACTCGTCGGCCGAAGCGTCCACATGGACGATCTTGGACGTAAACGCCTGGTCCGTGTCCCGAACTCTAAAATCGGCGGCTATTCCGATCTGGAGTCGGGCGGCATCGCGCTCAGCGACCCGAAACCGCAGAAGGAGGGGGTCGCGGCGGATGAGCGTCGCCAGGACGGTTCCAACCTGGACGTATTGACCGGTCTGGACCGTCCGCGTCTGGATGATCCCCGAAAGCGGAGCCTTGACATAAGCATCCCGGAGGTTGAGATTGGCCTGATTCAGGGACGCTTTGGCTTGGGCGACGTCCGAGACCGCTAACCGGACTTTGGTCCGGTATGTGGCCAATTCCTCGCCGGGAATGAGCCCGGGTGTCTGGTTGGCGACGTCTTCGCGGCGCTTCAGCCCGGCTTCGGCGTCGGCCTTGGACGCTTCGGACTTTTCAAAGGCCGCTTGGGCGGCCTCCACGGCGAGCTTGTAGCGCTCGGGCTCGATCTCGACGAGCGTCTGGCCGAGCTTCGCATTGTTGCCCTCGGCGAAGAGGACCCGGTCGACGACCCCGGCGACGCGGGCTGTGACCTGAACTTTTTCAAAAGCCTCGATCGACCCGATGGCGGTCACCGAATAGACCATGGACCGGACCTGAACGGGGTCCACCTCAACGGGATAGGTGACCCGTGACCGGTCGGTTCCGGCCCCGGCTTTACCCGCCTTTGCGGGGGGCGCGGTCCCCCCGGGTCCGGGCGATTCGGCCCCCTTCCGGCATCCGGGCAGGACCAAGCTCAGGCTCAGAACGACGATGAATCCTTTCAGCGGATTTCGTTTCATATCTTCGGCTCCTTCCCGAACGGATCGAGGCCCAGGGCGGCTTCGAAATCTAAATACGCGATGCCCAAGCTGTAGCGCTGTCTGACGAGCGACACCTCGGCGTCATATAGCTGCCGATTGGCGTCGGCGACCTGGAGAACGGAGCTCAAGCCCTGCCGATAGAGTTCGGCGACTTCCTGGGCGTTCTGCTTGGCCATGTCGTAGGCCACCTGCGCCTGCCTGAGGGCCGCGCGTTGGTTCTTGAGCGAGACGAGCGCGTCGCGGACATCGAGCTCGATCCCGCGCAGGGACGCCTGGACATTGAGGTCCGCCTGATAGGCCAGAGACTTCCGCTCCGCATAATCGGCGTTCCGATTGAGCCCATCGAACAGAGACCAGCTCAGGGACAGCCCCGCATTCCAGTTGGTGTTCAATCCCGTCAGCCCGGCTTCGTTCGTGTAACGGTATTGGGCGCTGAGGTTCAGTGACGGAAGCCATTTAAGAGAAGGCTCGAGAATGATGGCGTGCTGGGCTTCGGCATGCAGGCGCAAGGAATTCAGGTCGAGCCTTCGGTTCTGGGCCTCCGTGATCAACCGCTCGGCCGCCACCGGCTCCATGGCGGCCGCTTGAATCAGAAAATCGGGCACGACAAGCTTCCGGCCGACGGGTTGGGGCTCATCCAGGATATAGCCGAGGTCCAAATAGCTTGTTTCCACCTGGTTGGTCGTCTGGGTGATGGCCAGCTCGGAGCTCGCGTATTCCAGCTCGGCCCGGGTCACGTCGTTGGACGAGACAAGCCCGGCCGCGTACCGGGCCTTTGCGGCAGCGAGCGCTTGTTGGGCATAATCGAAGCGGTGCTTGGCCGCTTGCAGGACCTGGTCGGATCCCAGAGTCGCCAAAAACGCGTTACTGACCTGAAAGGCCAGCTGACGTTTTATCTCGGCCGAAGAATAAGCCGTGGACTGTTGCTCGGCCCGCGCCTGGTTCAGCGTCGGTAGGCTGTGCGCGTCGAACAGGATCATGTTGAGCTGGGCCACCCCCGACAAGGCGTTGAAGCTTTGGGCCACGAGCTGAGAATTGCCTACGATCCGGACGACTTCGTACGGCCGGCGGGTGTAGGACCCCGAGGCCGTGATGTTCGGAAGGAAATACGCCCGCGCCCGCATCACCGGAGCCTCGGCGGCCGCGACCTTGGCGTCCGCGGCGAGGGCCTGCTCGTTGCGGGCCATCGCCGTTTGGATGGCCGCTTGGAGAGTTAGTCCGTCGTCCGCCGCCCTCAAGAAGGCCGGCGACGGCAGTATAAAAAACGCGATCAGGGCACCCGTAATAATTTTTCGCCGCGTTGTCTGATTCTGTTCGTTCATCGTCATCTGACTCTGTCCTCCTTCGTCGAAATGGCGACGGACAAAAAGGCCTAGGCCTCGTCAATCAACCGGATATCTTATAGAAACAACGGCCTCGGACACAAGGCCCGAAGCCGAGTTTCTCATTTCCGAGGTTTGCCCCGCGGCCGTCCCGGCCCGTCCGCTCAATTATTGCGCAGGACGTCGGTGATTTTTATATTTTTCTTTTCCAGAAGGACGCCCA
>JBGOYP010000094.1:0-7843 GCA_041479785.1 Candidatus Aminicenantia bacterium
ATATCCGGCGGTCGGGCGGCTCGCCGGCGTTCCGGCCTTCCGGCCCGACCCGGCCGAAGTGGCCGAGGTCATCGAGGTCCCGCTGGACGAGCTCGCGGACCCCGCGGCGCGCCGCGAGGAGAGATGGACGATCCGCGGCGAGAGTCTCATGGTCCCGTTCTACGCTTTCGGGCCGCTGAAGATCTGGGGCGCGACGGCCATGATTTTGGCGGAATTTTTGGAGATCGTCCGCCCGCCGGGATGACCGGTTTGCTTGAGAATAAAATCGTCGGTCGATCGTCTATTCATTGTCATCGCGAGCCCCGAACGGGCTGAGGCGACGACCTATCGGTCGTCCCGAGGAGCGAAGCGACGTGGGGATCACTCAAGCAGAGGGGGTTGCCACGTCGCAAGGCCTCCTCGCAACGACAGGGCGCCAAAAATTTGCCGCGCTGAGAATCCCGCCATCATTAGAACGTCTTTCTTATCGTAGCGGCAGGGCCCGTTCTTCCCCGGGCTGGGGCCTTGACACGGCCGACGGTATGATATATAGTCATACCGTTTCGCAGCCATGCCAAAATCGAAGATCGCCATCACCATGAAAAAAGAAATTCTGGAGGAAATCGACGATTGGGTCCGGGAAAAGATTTTCCCCAACCGGAGCCAGGCCATCGAATCCGCCATGCAAGACAGGATCGACCGCCGACGAAAGACCCGGCTCGGGCGCGAATGCCGAAAACTCGACGCGGCTCAGGAACAACGGTTTGCCGAAGAAGGCCTGAAGCGGGATGGGACGGAATGGCCCGAATACTGAGAGGCGAAGTCCGCTGGGTTGACCTCAATCCCGTCCGCGGCCATGAACAAGGAGGCCTGCGACCGGTCCTGGTCATAAGCCACGACGTCTTCAACGAGCATTCCGGGACGGTGATCGTCATGGCTATTACGAGCAAACCGCAAAAGGCGGGATTCCCGCTCGTTCTCAAGCTCGAAGAGGCCGGCCTGCCCAAGGAATCCTGGCTCAAAATCAGCCAAATTCGGACCTTTTCGGTGGAGCGCATCGGCACGAAGGTTGGCCGCGTCGGAGACGAAACGCTCGCTCGGGCGCTCGAGGGGCTGAACGAAATCTGCGATTAAGATAAGCATTTGATGTCATCGCGAGGCTCCGGCCGTGGCGATCTCACTGGGGCAGAGGGGGTTGCCACGTCGCAAAGCCTCCTCGCAACGACAACGCTATAAATTTTGCCACGCCAAGGGATCGCAATGACATCAGTTATGAGATAGAATAGACGCTTCTTGAAAAAAAAATAAGGAGCCGTAAGAATGAGAACGATCGCCATAATGATAGCCGCGCTGGCCCTCTTGACCGTTTCCTGCGCCAAGAAGGAAACCCCGCCTCCGGTGCCCGCAGCCGCGGAGAACCCGTTCTTCACCGCCTGGACGACGCCATTCGAGACGCCGCCCTTCGAAAAGATCAAAGAAGCCCATTACATGCCCGCCTTCGAGGCCGGCATGGCCGAGCAGAAAAAAGAAGTCGAGGCGATCGCGGCCGACCCGGCGGCGTCGACCTTCGCCAATACGGTTGAAGCCCTCGAAAAAAGCGGGGCGCTGCTGACCAAGGTCGGCAACGTCTTTTTCAACCTGACCTCGTCCAACACCAACGAGGAGATGCAGAAGATCGAGGCCGCGGTCACGCCGCTCCTGGCCAAGCACCAGGACGACATCAACCTCAACCCGAAGCTTTTCGCCCGGGTGAAGTCCGTTTACGCGGAGGAGGACAAGCTCGGCCTCTCGCCCGAACAGGCCCGGCTCCTCGATAAGACCCATAAGAACTTCGTCCGCAACGGGGCGAACCTCGACGACGCGAAAAAAGCCGAGCTGCGAAAAATCAACGAAGAGCTCTCCATCCTGGGGCAGAAATTCGGAGAAAACGTGCTCAAGGAGGACAACGGCTTCGCCCTCGTCCTCGAGAATAAAGAGGAGCTGGCCGGCCTGCCCGATTCGGTCATCCAGGCGGCGGCCCAGGCCGCGAAAACGCGCGGCATGGCCGACAAGTGGCTCTTCACCCTCCACAAACCGAGCTGCATCCCCTTCTTCCAATATTCCTCGCGGCGCGACCTCCGCGAAAAACTCTTCAAGGCGTTCATCAACCGGGGCAACAACGGGAACGCCGCCGACAACAAGGCCATCGCCTCCCGGACCGCGGCGCTGCGCGTGACGCGCGCCAACCTCCTCGGCTATAAAACGCATGCCGACTACGTCCTCGAGGAAAACATGGCCAAAACGCCCGGCGCCGTCTTCAACCTGATGGGCCAAGTCTGGACGCCGGCGCTGGCCATGGCCAAGACGGAAGCGAAGGAGCTCCAGGCCCTCGTCGACGCGGAGCGCGGCGGCCTCTCCCTCGAGCCCTGGGACTGGTGGTATTACGCCGAAAAGCTGCGGAAGCAGAAATATGACCTCGACGACGCGACGCTCAAGCCCTATTTCAAGCTCGAAAACGTCCGGGACGGGGCATTCGAAGTCGCCCGCAAGCTGTGGGGCCTCCAGTTCGTCGAACGGGCCGACATCCCAAAATACCACCCCGACGCTCGGACCTTTGAAGTCAAAGAGGCCGATGGGACGCACCTCGGTATTTACTATACGGACTATTTCCCGCGGCCGTCCAAACGCGGCGGCGCCTGGTCGAACACGTTCCGGACGCAGTCGGCGCGCGGCGGCAAAATGGTTACACCCGTCGTTTCGAACAACGGCAATTTCTCCATGCCCGTCGGCGACACGCCGTCGCTGCTCACGTTCGAAGAGGCGACGACGCTGTTCCACGAGTTCGGCCACGCCCTCCAGGACCTCATGTCGCATTGCACCTACGAAGCCCTCGCCGGGACGAACGTCCCGCGCGACTACGTCGAACTTTGCTCCCAGGTCATGGAGAACTGGGCGGGCGACCCCGAGGTCATCAAGACCTATGCCCGGCATTACAAGACAGGCGAGCCCATTCCGCAAGTGCTCGTCGACAAGATCAAGAACGCGGCGCTGTTCAACCAGGGCTTCGCGACCGTCGAATACACGGCCGCATGCTATTTGGACATGGACTGGCACACCCTGACCGAGGCGAAGGAGCAGGAAACGCTCGGCTTCGACGCGGCCGCGATGAAGAAGATCAGACTTATTCCGCAGATCGTCGTCCGCTATCGCAGCCCGTACTTCCAGCATATCTTCTCCTACGGCTATTCGGCGGGCTATTATAGCTACCTCTGGTCCCAAGTGCTCGACGCCGACGCGTTCCAGGCATTTAGGGAGACCAACCTCTACGACGCCGCGACCGCGGCGAGCTTCCGGACGAACATTATGGCGAGCGGCGACACGGACGACGCGATGGCCCACTTCAAGAAGTTCCGCGGCCGCGAACCCAAGGTCGACGCTTTGCTCAAACGGAAAGGATTTTTGAAATAAACAAACTGTCTCTTCGAGCCCCGAACGGGGCGTGGCAATCTTTCTGTATTTTCCTTCTGGCGCTGTTCTGTCTTTGCTTCCTATTGCCCTGGAGCTGCTCCCGCCGGGGCGACCGGACCGTCCCGTCGGCCGACGGCGTAAATATCGCCTACCACGTCGAAGGGGACGGAGAGCCGGCGCTCGTCTTCGTCCACGGCTGGTCGTGCAACCGGAGCTTCTGGGACGGCCAGGTCTCCGCCTTCGCCCGAACGCACAAGGTCGTCGCGGTCGACCTGGCCGGCCACGGGGCGTCGGGCCGGGGCCGGAAAGCCTGGACGATCCCGGCCTTCGGCGCCGACGTCGCTGCGGTCATCAAGAAAGAAAAGCTCGGCAAAATCATCCTCATCGGCCATTCCATGGGCGGCGACGTGATCGTCGAAGCGGCCCGGCTCTGCCCGGGCCAGGTCATCGGCCTCATCGGCGCCGACACGTTCCACGATTTTACCGAAACGGCGGCGACGGAGGAGGTCGAAGGCTTCCTCCTGCCTTTTAAAGAGAATTTCGTGGCGGCGACGACCGAGTTCGTCCGGTCCATGTTCCGGCCGACCGCGAGCCCGGCGCTCGTCGCGAAGGTCACGAAGACGATGACCGCGACCCGCCCCGCGATCGCGATCGCGGCGCTCAAGGCGACTTATCTCTACAGCCCGGCCGCGGCGCTGAAGGAACTCAATCTTCCGGTCAAAGGGATCGAATCGGACCTCTACGGGGTGAACGTCGACGGAAACCGGAGGGTCGTTCCGGGTTTCGAAGTGAAAATGATGGCGGGGACCGGCCATTTCATCCAAATCGAGGACCCCGCGACGTTCAACCGCCTACTCTTGGAGACGATCGACGGGCTGGTCAACGGCCGGTAAATTTCGAACGTCCTTGTGAGCCGGCTTTCCGCTCTTTATTTCTTTCGGCCGGCCTCGAGCGTCTTGAGCATCTTCGGCAGGAAAACCTCTTTTTTCTCGAAACCCGTGCCCCGCAAGTCGGTCATTTCCTTCCCGTCGGCGGCCAGGAAGACGAGCGTCGGCACGCCCCGCACCTGGAACTTTTCGGTGACGGCCTTGACCTTCGGGTCGTTCGTGGACGTCAAGTTCCCCTTGAGCATGACGAAGCTCCGGGAGGCGGCGACGACGTCCGGGTCGACGAACGTCGACTTGTCCAGCTCCTTGCACGGGATGCACCAGTCGGCGTAAAAATCGATGAACACGGGCTTTCCGTCGCGGGCCGCGCGGTCGACGAGCTCGTCGGCGTATGGCTGCCAGGCGATGGCGTCGGTCCGGACACCGGCGCCCCTGGCCGCTAGGCCCTGAACACGGGTGTTCAGTTCCTCGTCGATATAGCCCTGGATCCCGGTCACGGCGATGTAGAGGGCGAGGGCGAAGAAGACAAGGCCGAAGATCGTACGGATATAGACGAACGCTTTTTTACCGGTTTTCGTCGGCTCGATCCAAGCCATGTAGATCCCGGCGATGAGCATGACCAGGGCTAGGGTCAGGCTGTAAAAAAGCGGGCTGGGAAAGACCGACTTCAGGAAGTAGACGGCCATGGCGATGAGGATGAATCCGAAGATCGTCCGGACCCAGACCATCCAAGCGCCGGACCGCGGGATGCGGTTGATGCTGCCCGAGAACAGGCCCAGGAAAAGAAACGGAACGCCGAGCCCGAGAGCGAGGACGAAAAACAGACTGAAACCGAGCAGGACATTGCCCTTGTCGCCGACGTAGGTCAGAAGGCCGAGGACGAAGGGGCCGATGCACGGCGCGGCGATGATGCCGCAGGTCAGGCCCATGAAGAACGTGCCGAAGAGGCCTTTTTTCGACCCGGCGGCGAACCGGTTGAGGAACGCCGGCATGCGCAGCTCGTAGACGTTGAACATGCTCAGGGCGAGAAGGACCATGACCGCGGCGATCGCGATGAGTACGGCCGGGATCTGGAGCGCCGCCCCAAACATGCCTCCGGTGAAGGCCGCGATCGAGCCCAGGACCGAGTAGGTCGCGGCCATGCCGACGACATAAATGACCGAATGGAGGACGAGGCTCCCCTTCTTCCCGCCGCCCTGACCGCCGAAATAGCTGATCGTGATCGGGATCAGCGGATAGATGCAGGGCGTCAGGTTGAGGGCCAGCCCGCCCAGGAAAACGAGAATGAACATGACGAAGAGGCCTTTGCCGCCGAACGGATTCGCTTTAGCCGGAGCGGCGAGCGGGGCGCCTGACCCGGCGGCCGCGGTAACCGGAGTTTGCGCCGCTGCTTTTTCGCCAGCTTTGGTTTCGGGGGTGGCGGTCCCCCGGGCGGTTTGCGCGGGCGCGCCGCTCCCTCCCGTCACGGGGACCTTCAGGCTGAAGGCCGCGTCCGCGGGCGGCAGGCAGGACTGGTTATCGCAAGCCTGATATCCGACCGTCCCTTCGATGACAAGCTCGGGGCCCGGGAAATCGGCCGCGAGTTCGACCTCGGCCGTGACGTCGACCTTGCCCTCATAGATCGCCATCGGATTTTCGGAGAGGTCGGTCTTCCGGGTTTCGGCCGGGGGGAATTTGACTTTTTTAAAAGTCGCGCCCGGCTTGGGCTTGAACGTGACGGTTGTTCCGATCAGGAAATCCTCGAGCGGCTGCTCGGCGTTGATGTGATAAGGGGACCGGATATTGACCTCGAGCGTGAGGGGATAAGCCCGGCCGGCCGCGAGCGGTCCGGAGGGAGCGACGACCTTGACGGCGACGACGTTCTGGCCCTGGCCGAAGGCGAGGACCAGGAAGATCGGCAAGGCCAAGGCGATGCGAACGAAGCGTTTCATGACGGCTCCTTCAATATCGCGGAAACACGCGGATGATATTTTATCTGTCTCCGAATTTATTTCATTGATATTTGATAAGCAAAAATCATGATATCTTCATATTCCGCTTTATAGGGCGGACGGGAATCGCCTTCGATCTGATATCCGAATTTGTTGTCTTCAAGGACCCTAAGAAATCCGGCGAGCTGGTTATCGCTCCCTTGTAAATGATGATGGTACTCGATGATCATTTGCCTGACCATTTTGAGTTTGTCAGCCGTCACCAAGTCGTCAAGAACGAGGCGCTCGGCTCCTTCGACGTCAATTTTAAGCAGGTCGACAGGCCTATCGATATATTTGGATAGTCGCGTCGCCTCGACCTCGACGACTTTTTGACCGCCCCGCTCTTGGAATAAACTGCTCTTCAGCGACTCATCTCCGTAGAATTTCAGGATTCCGTCCGCATTCGAAACCGCCTTGTTTTCCAGGATGACATCTTTTAAGTCATTGCGCTTAACGTTGTCTCGCAGAAATCGGAAGCTGTCCGGGGCGGGTTCAAATCCCAAAATCTTCGCCTGGGGATAGAGCGTTTTGAAATAGAGGATCGACATTCCGATATGGCTTCCGCAATCGATGATCCAAGGATTCGGGGAATTCGCCCTGAAAAAATATTTTTGGTCGACGAATATTTCCTCAAACAAGATATTGACATCGAGGCTGTAGCACGTCACGTGGTAATCCAAGATCCGGACATCCTGGAGATGGACGGGAAACAGAAAGGATGGCCCGAGCCACTGTTTGACATAATACCTCATCAGTTGTCTCTTTTGGCTTTCCCTCGGATACATTCCGTTCGATTCTTGGGTCTTTATTTTGGAAATATCGCTCAGGATCTGACCCATCTGCTTCAGCGAAATTGAGCTTTTATGGATTCCAAGAAAAACTCCCAGGATGATCATCCAAAAGAGCGCGCCCGCAACAACGACGATATAAAACGAGGCGGGTCTTTCCTTTCGGTTAAGAGGACCGCAAAAAATCCTTTTTGCAAACCATAAGATAAATAGGACAAACGGAAGGACGAAAAGAACAAGGGACATCCGCCCAGGGAAAGGGATGAGAGCGCCCATCACCAAGACGATGGGGATCATGGCCAACGCCGCGACGAGCGTCGCGATTTTCACGATAACGAAAAAGATATTTTCGGAGTCGAGACTTGCCATTCGAAAATAATGATAGGAATTCTCCGGGTTGATGTCAAACGTCCGAAGAAATCCGGCCAAGAGGCAACGTGTCCGCCGATTGAGGGACTAAGACAAGGGAAACAAAACGAAAACCATCAAGTCCCAGAGGGTGTGACTGACGGCGACGAGAAGAACGGAGTTCGTGCGGAGATAGAGATAGCCCCAGAACAGGCCGCAGACGGCCGCGGCCAGGACGAGCATGAGATTGCCGTTGGCGGCATGGACGAGCGCGTAGAGCGCCGCGGCCCCAAGAAATCCCCGGACACGGCCAAACCTGACTTGCCATCGCCGCTGAAGAAAACCGCGCCAGCAAAGCTCCGCGCCGGGACCGATGAGGAGCGCGAGGAGAAGAACGACGCGCAGCGTGGACGTTCCCTGC
>JBGOYP010000095.1:0-7837 GCA_041479785.1 Candidatus Aminicenantia bacterium
GCCACCCCAACCTTGAGCGGACTCTCGAAAAGCGGCTCCGCCAGCTCGGAACGGATTATATCGACATCTTTATGTACCTTGGGGTCGTCCGGGAGAAGGATTTTCCGCCGGCTTTGATCGAGCAGTTTCATAAACTGAAGGACACGGGTAAGGTCCGTTTCATCGGCCTCTCGACGCATGCCCGCAAGTTCGCCGGCCGGCTCGCGGCCGAGGACCTGGTCGACGTCCTGATGATGCGCTACAACGCCGCCCACCGCGACGCGGAACAGGATATCTTCCCGTATGTCCGGGCGCACGATACGGGCGTCACGAGCTTCACCGCGACCCGTTGGCGCTACCTTATCCGCCGGCCGCAGGCGGCGAAATGGCCCAAAGACGAGCCCATCCCGACGGCCGGGCAATGCTATCGTTTTGTTCTTTCGAATCCCGCCGTGCACCTTTGCTTGATGTCGCCGACCAATATCCGCCAATTCGAAGAGAACATGAAAGAAATCCGCGAGAAAGGCCCCCTCGGTCTCGACGAAATGGCCTTCATGAAACGCTTCGGCGATGCCGTCCACCACACGAAAAAGAAGCTTTATTAGATGTGCCATGAACGACTTATATAAGAAAAACCTCGGAAGAACGGTCTTCGGAGCTGCCCTCATGGCGGTTTTCTTTCTTCTGATCGTTCTTGTCCAAGCCCTGGCTCCGCGGCGCGGCCTTACGGCCCGGTACTTCGCCAATGCCTCTTGGTCCGAGCCTGCGACCTTGACCCGGCTCGATGCGCGAATTTCATTCGATAAAAAAGCCCTCGGCGAAGCCGCCGGAATTCCGGAATATTTCAGCGCCCGCTGGGAGGGCTACGTTTTTATCCCCAAGGACGGCCTTTATGCGTTTTCCGCCACGTCGGATGATGGGACCTGGATCATCATCGACGATCATCTGGTCGTCGACAACGGCGGCGGCCATGCGGCGAAGACGGCTGAGAACGAGATTTCGTTGTCGCGCGGAAGTCATCGAATCCTGGTTAAGTATTTTGACGACGGGGGAGACGCGCTCATCGATGTCCGGGCAGCCAACGTTCGTTTTTATCCGAAGGCCGCGAGTTCCGGACGGTATTTCGCGGACGTGACGTGTTCGGTGTTGATTCCCGTTTTAAAAGGCGGTCTTGGGATTTCGGCGCTTGTCCTGGTCTGGTTCGGGCTGGGGACACTATGGATTCTTTTGTTGGCCTTTGTCGTCCCCGCTGTCCGCCGCCGTATCAATTTCCCAAAAATCCTTTTAGCCTTGCGCAAAAAAATCGTATATCTTTTCGTGCTCGCGGCCGTTCTCGGGATCAGCCTTTGGGCGGCCGTGCGGATGACCCCGGTTCACGGTTTGACGGGAGCCTATTATGCGAATCCGTCTTTCGACGGGAATCCCGTTTCCAGGACCATCGACCGGTATGTCCGGTTTCAAACCGAAGATATCGCGAAGAAGGTTGGAACTGAGGATTTCTCGAGCGTCCTTTGGGAAGGCTATTTCCACGTTTCCCGGGCGGCGCTTTATCGTTTCTCCATAACCTCGGATGACGGGTCCTGGGTCTACGTCGACGACGCTCTTGTCGTCGACAACGGAGGAACCCACGCGGCCATAAACAAACAGAACACGGTTTCTCTAGCGCCGGGGGGCCATAAAATCCTCATCAGATATTTCGACGCCGGCGGCGGAGCCCTTGTGGACTTTTCCTGGAGGACGGAGGGCGGGCTGCCGCTGTTGCGACGGCCCCTGTTTCTCTATCCTCAGCCGCCCCGGCCGGCCGTCGCTTCCGCGGATATCGTCCTGTTCTATGTCAAGATCCTGCTCGTCGTTTTCCTGTTCGGAGCCGGGGGCCTTCTCGTCCCGCTGCTGCCCGGCCTCCTCTCGCCCGCGTTGGACAAGCTGGCCGGATGGGAACGCGCGGCCTATTCCGGCTTGGACGGATTCCTGAAAATCACCCGGCGAGGAACCCGGGCGCTCGCGATCTCGGCCGGAGTCCTGGTCGTTTTGGTCCTGGTCGCGCGCGTCCTCGCTCCGGACCGCGGCCTCGTCGGGGCGTATTTCAGCAACGAAGCATGGCAGGGCTCGCCGGAGGCCCGCGTTCTGGACCGCGCCATTCGGCTGAGGAAGGGAAGGATGTCCGCCCGCGCCGGCGATTCGGACGTCTTCAGCGTCATTTGGGAAGGCTATGTTTATATTCCCGAGAAATCGACGTATTTTTTTTCCATCGGCTCGGATGACGGATCCTGGGTTTATCTCGACGACAAATTGTTGATTGACAACGGGGGCCGGCACGGGATCCGGATCCTGGATAAAGACGTCGAGCTGGACCGGGGAAACCATAAGATCCTCATCAAATACTTCGACGGCGGCGGCGACGGCCAAATCGTTTTTCGAGCCAAAGAGACGAAGGCGCCGGTCTGGCGAAGGCCGCGGGTCTTTCTCTCTCCGAAACCGGCGGACGCGAAGGCGTATGTCTTGGACTTTGTCATGTCCGTCGTCCGGACCGTGACGGAGCCTCTTCTTCTCGTTTCGGTGGTTCTCCTGGGTCTTATGCTTCTGCGACGGGCCCGCCCCCGGATGAGTCTCCAGCCGGTGCTCGTTGTGATCGTCTTCCTCGTTCTCGCCGGGCGTTATGAAACCGAACTCTTCAGGGATAAGTCCAAATCCGTCCAGGGATGCGACTCGTACGCCTACCTGCACGGGGCGGACCTCATGGCCCGGAATGGATTTCTGCGCACGGAATTCACCGACCCCCTCATTCCTCGGATTCATAAGGCGTTTGAACCGGCCCCGGCGGTGAACAACGAGATGTTTTTTTTCAGCCCGCACGGGTATTACGTCTACGATTTGGACCAAGGCCTCGTTTATAACGTCTTCCCCCCGGGAACGTCCATGCTGCTGTATCCCTTCGTCAAATGGGGAGGCCGGGCGGCGGGCTTCTATGTTCTTCCCGCCCTGAACCTGATTTTGATACTGTTGTTTTTTATTTTTGGGGCCCGGACGGTCAACGTCTCGTTCGGCCTGCTCCTCGCGGCGTCGGCGTTTTTCAATTTGCACGTTTTCGCGAACTCCGTCCTCATCATGAGCGATGTTCCGTCCATGGCCCTTCTCGCCGTCAGCGCCTTTTGCCTTTATCGCCAGACTCAAGCTCCGCGCCGCGTCTTCCCGTTTCTGGCCGGGGCCTGTTTTGGCTTTGCGGTCGTGGTCCGGTATTCGAATCTCGCCGGAGCTCTTCCTCTCGCGCTCCTCTTCTGGGCGCGATTCTGGCCGGAACGCCGATGGAAAGACCTTTTCCGGGACTTGGCCTATTTCGGTGCCGGCGGGTTTCTGTTCGGCCTTGTCCCCCTGGCTCTCTACACCCGCCATTTGTTCGGAACAATCTTCCGGACGGTTTATGAGCCGCTGACCCAGAGCCGGATGAGCCTCTCGAACGTCAACACCGGCATTCTCTTCTACCTGAACAACCTGGCCGAGACCTTCGGCCTTCCGGCGCTCATCCTCATGGGGATCGGCCTGGTCGGCTGTCTCGCCCGGCGCCGGAGGCGGATGGCGGGCTTCATTTGTTTATCGGGATTGGCCGCCTTTTTCGGGTTTTACATGATCCAAAGTATTCGTCAGTCGCGATATCTTTTACCGGCTTATCCGTTCTTGGGAGTGTTGTTCGCCCTCGGCGTCCTGGAGTTGACGGATAAGATCCGCCGATCCAGTCTTTTGACATTCGTCCTTGTGGCCGCCTGCGCGGCTTACCCGATTGTGCGAATGGAGCCGACGTATTTCGAGGGGATGAAAGACGGCGAAGTGATTGCGAGGAACCTCAGCGAAAAAATCCCGCCGCGGTCCGTCGTCATGTGCGACGACCTGAGCGGGTCCGTCCGCCTCTATGCCGACATTCCCGGCTATCGTTTTCTCTGGACCGACCTTCCGACGTTGAGAGATACCCTGGATATTCTTCAGGGTATGGACTTGAACGTCTATTTCTTCTTGGACAGCTCGGTCGCGGAACAATATTTTCGAAGAGCGGTCGCGTCCATTCCGGGCTTGAAGGACCGGACGCGGCTGGAATCGCAAATCCGGGGGATTCCCCTCTATCGGGTTTGGCCCGACGGAAAAACGCCGCCGCGATAATCCGGCTACTTGATCTTCTCCATGACTTCGAGTTTGACGCTTTCCGAATGGCTGTTGAATTCAGGCGCGTACATGCACTCGATATGGGCCATCCCGTTTTCATAGGCGCCCTTGTGCGTGACCTTCAACGGATATTCGAACACGTAGGTCCCTTTGGGCAGGTAATCGATGAAGAAATGGGTGGCCGTGTCTTTGGTCGCTTCATAATAGACCAGACCGTCCTGATATTTATACTGGGACAGGACATTGACCGGCTCGAGTCCGCTCCCGCGGTGGTCCTTCATATGGACGTATTCCATGTCGCGGTCCGTCCGCAGCTCGACGCGGATGACGACCGTGTCGCCGACCGCCAGGGGCCCTTTGACGGGCTCGATGACCGGGCCCGTCTTGGTCAACCGCTGGACGAACACCGCTTTCTTCAGCTTGAGGGGGTTCTGTTCGTGAGGCGTGATCTTCGCAATGTCCTCCATGTACTGCCAGTGGACGCCGCCCCAGGCGATGCCCTTGTCCGATTTCTTCACGGTAATCTCGCCCATCCCGGGCTTGACCTCGGCCGCCGCGAACCGCTTTTCGTAGAAACCGGTCCCCGCCTCGACCTTTTCGGGCTCGATCGTCTTCCCGGCGAGGGCGATGGCAACAACCGCGTCGGACCCGAGCAGGTCCGTCCCTCTCAAGATCAGCGCGTACACGGCGTCCGCCGTCGCCTTTGTCGTCTTCCAATCCTGGGTTTGTTTCTGCTTGAGGAGCCAGACTTTGCACTCCTCGACGGCCGTCTGGTCGTTCAGGACCTCGTCGAACGCCTCGATCATCACGGCCTGCGTCTCGATAGGCGCCCGGTACCACCACCAGGACAGCTCGAGGTCACGCCAGTAGCGGCCGAGTTCCTCGTCCACTTTGCTCCGCTCTTTCATCGAGCGTAGGATTTTCAGCGGCGTGGCCGCGTCGCCGAACCGCTTCAGGCCGAGGGCGAGGTGGCCCTGGCTCTGGCGATGGCCGAGTTCGAGCCAGAACTTCGCTCCTTGGCCGAGGAAATAATCCACGGCGGCCCGGCTTTCTTTCGGAATCGGCCGGTCGGCGAGGTAGAAGCTCCGGGCATATAGATAAAGGGCGATGGTCGGGCTGAGATGGTTCAGGCTTTGGGTCCCGGCGCGCACGATGTTCTCGTAGATTCCCTTAACCCATCCGTCGAGGCGCGCCAGCGCCTTGAGCGCCGGGTCCTGTCCGACGATCCCGATCCCCAGGTGCTTGAGCCGGCCGAATCCGGTGACAAGATAAAGCGTGATGTAGTCGTTGCCCGGGCCTCCCGGGAACCACGGCCAGGAGCCGTCGGCCAACTGCATTTGGGACAGCTTGCCGGACGCGTTGCGAAGCTCGCGGCTCATCACGTTCTCGTCAAAAAGCAGGCCGATGTTCTTCTTTGCCTGACTCTCGTTTTTGGCTTCGAGGACCCACGGCGATTCCTGGAGAAGGACGCTCTTCAGGTCTTCGTTTTTCTCCAAGTTGGATTTGAGGGCGTCGGTGCCTTTCCACAGGTCGAAGATCCGCCGGATTTTGGGGTTCGAGTTGGCGATTTTTTGGGCCAGGGCATTGGCGTAGAGCCGGTTGAAGACCTGCTCGCTGCATTCGTACGGATACTCCATCAGGAAGGGGAGCGCCTGGACGGCGTACCAGGACGGGTTCGAAGCCATCTGGACCGTGAGGCTGAGATGGCGAAGAGTCTCCGATGAGCCCGACTTCGCCAGTTTTTCGAACCTGAACGCCTTCTCGCCTTTGTCGCTGATCCATAACGGGATGGACTCCCGGACGAGCAGCCGGCGGCTTAATACCGGGACCGTTCCTTCCTCGCCGTCCGAGAATTGGGGTGTGGCCGCGACGGCTTTGTATCCGACGACGCTTAGCCCGTCCGGAACGGTCACCGGCCAGGAAAACGACCGTGACTGTTTCGCCGGTACGGCAAACTCGAACTTGGGCGACGCGTTGGCCAAGGCCGAGTCCAGGGCCTTCTCATTGACCGGGTCGAAGAAACGGAGCTCCACGGCGCCGCTCGCTTCTTTCTCGGCCATGTTGGTCACTTTGACCGTGACCTCGAGCCGGTCGCCCTCGCGCAGAAACCGCGGCGGATTGGGCTGGACCATGAGCTCTTTCTGGGTGACGGTCTCGGCCGTAACCGAACCGCTGAGCAGGTCGGTCGTATGGGCGAAGCCTAGAAAGCGCCATGTCGTCAGCGCTTCGGGCATTTTGAATTCGATCGTCACAAGGCCGTTTTTATCGGCCAGGAGATGGGGATAGAAAAACGCCGTCTCGTTAAGGTTCGTTCGGGCCTGGACTTTGGAGAGGTCGACCTCGGGGGCCGGCGGCTTTGCGCCACCCCCGCCTTTTTCCTCCGCGACTCCGCCGGTGACTCCGCCCACGACGCCGCCGACGACATCCTGGGGTTTGGCGGCCATCGCGGGGGCCGGCACGGCTTCGGCAAGCTCGTCCCGGGCGCCGGATTTCGCCGCGTATCTCACCGGATAGCCGTAACCAAAGAGGTCCCGCTCGACGGCCGTCGGGAAATGGGTGTAAATCGGCGTCGTGAAGGAGGAGTACGTATTCATGCCGTCCGTGTATGTACTCAGGTTTTCGGCGCGGTTGCTGAAGTGGCCTCGAACGTAAGTCGTGTCGCTATGAAACAGGCCCGTGATCCATGGGAAGCTGTGTCCGACGAACTGGTCGAGCGACTTGTCGTAGAGAGAAGCGACCATTTCGGCGGCCCGCGCTTCGGCGCGCGGTCCCTTGATTTGAACCGACCAGGTCTCGGCCTGGCCTGGCCGGAGCTTGGAGCGAAATGTTTTCCATTGGAGGTCGAGCATCTTGTTCGTCCAGGGGACGGAGACGCGCCGCTCCTCGCGATAGAGCCTGTTGTCCTTAACCATGGTGAGAACGATGGTGAAGCCGCCGCGATGCTGCTCGGTGACGGCAACGCGGACCGCGCCCTGCGTTTTGGCCGCCGCGGACCAAAAGCGGTCGAGCGGCTTGCCGTTCTGAAAGACCTCGACGAGAACAGGGCCCTTTTCGTAGCCGGTGCCCCACAGCATTTCAAAGGTCTGGCCGGGCTCGGCCGAACCGAGGGGTGCGGCGGCGTGAAACGGGATGCGGATGCCGAAACGGTCGGCGACCGGGTCGAGGACGATGAAATAGGCGAGGCTTTCGACATCCGTTCCGAATTTGTCTTTGGTCCGGAGGCGGGCCTTGTACGCGCCGGGCTTGAGGGCGAAGGAGAGCGATGCCGGGGGTTTGGTTTCGTCCGCGCTCGTCTCGAACTCATGCCGTGAGGCGAGCCCGCCTTCGGGCCATTTCCGCCAGTCGGATGCGCCGCTGAACCCGCCCTCCGCGCGTCCGGCCAGGGCTTGCCGCTCGCGGACGGCGGTCTCTCCGATCAGGTCGGCGGGAACCGGGGAGGAGGGGCCTTGGAGAGCGAACACTTCGACGGCGCCGCGCGCCGCGGCTTTTCGGCCGTTCAGCGTCGTCGTTTGGATGGTGAGGACGACGGGTTTGTCTTTGACCTGCCAATCCTGGACGCCCAGCGCGGCTTCGAGCGAAGCGTATCCGGCGCGAACGTAACCCGCCCGACTGCGCGTCTCGCCCGTGCCGTCCGTGATGTCGACGGAGATTGCGTACGTGAACACGGGCTGGGCCTGAACGGGGACGGCGCGATCGGGCAGGGCGC
>JBGOYP010000096.1:0-7835 GCA_041479785.1 Candidatus Aminicenantia bacterium
AGAGGAAAGGTCAGGGCTTCGACGGCGGCGCCCTCGACGCGGCGGATGAGGTCGACGCCGGCGAGGATGTTGCCCCACTGGTCGTCCCCGCCCATCTGGAGGGTGCAGCCGTATTTCCGGTACAAGGTCAGATAGTCGTAGGCCTGGAGAAGCTGATAATTGAACTCGATGAACGATAGTCCTTTTTCGAGACGGAGCTTGTAGGCTTCGGCCGCGAGCATCCGGTTGACGCTGAAATGGCGCCCGATATCGCGGAGGAATTCGACATATTTTAAAGGAAGGAGCCAGTCGGCGTTGTCGACAGCCAGGGCTCCCGCTCCGTCGAAACGGAGATAGCGGTCGAGCTGGGCATGGATAGCCTTGCCGTTGGCCCGGATCTTGGTTTCGTCGATCAGATGCCGCATCTCGGTTTTTCCGCTCGGGTCGCCGACCATGGTCGTCCCTCCGCCGACGACCGCGATCGCCCGGTGGCCGGCCCGCCGAAGGTGGGCCATGGCCATGATCGGGACGAGGGAGCCGGCGTGGAGGCTCGACGCGGTGCTGTCGAATCCGACGTAGAACGTCGCGGGTTTCTCGCCGAGCATCTTCCGGACCGCCGTCTCATCGGACACTTGGGCGACAAAGCCGCGGGCTTTGAGTTCGTCATAAATGTTGGCCGTCATGCCATTGGACCTCCCCGACTGGGTCTCGTCTTCCTAATCCAGAATATAGACCCGGCGGCCGCGGACCTCGAGCCTGCCCTCGAAAAAAAGCCTCACCGCTTCCTGATAAATTTTGTGTTCCTCGACGAGGATCCGCGCGGCCAGGGTCTCTTCGGTGTCGTCCTGCTTTACCGGAACCGCGGCCTGGGTCACGATCGGGCCCATGTCCACTTCGGCCGCGACGAAATGAACGGTACAGCCCGAATACCGGACGCCCCAATCGATGGCCTTCTGCTGGACGTGGAGGCCGGGGAACGCGGGGAGCAGGGCGGGATGAATGTTCATGATCCGGTTTTTGAATTCGTTGCAGAAAGCCGGGGTCAGGACTTTCATATAGCCCGCGAGGCAGATGAGGTCCACGCTCCGTTTGCGCGCCTCGCGGACGACCTCCCGGTCGTAGTCTTCTTTTTCCGCGTAGAGCTTGGGGTTGAGATACAGCGTTTCCAGGCCGCGCTCGCGCGCGATCCGCAAGCCCGGCGCGTCCTCCCTGTTGCTGAAAACCAGGTGGATGTCGGCGTTGACGCGGCCGTCGCGGGTCGCATCGTGGAGGGCCACGAAATTCGAACCGCGGCCCGAGATCATGACCATGACCCGTCCGCGTTTCTTGGGGCTGCGAAAGACCTCGTCGCTCATCGGTCAGGACTCCCTTTCCAGCTATATTTTGAAATGGTTCGGGATCGCGTCCAGCCAAGCCCGGCGGGCGTGTTCGACCGGCACGTCCACGAGAACGCGCTCTTTGTGGCGGATCTGGATCCGCGTCCCGCCCGTCGCCCCGACGACCGACGCCGCCACGCCTTTGGCCTCGGCTAGGGCGCGGAGCTGTTTCAGCTTCGCCGGCTTGACTGTGACAAGGACCCGGGACTGGGTTTCGCCGAACAGGAGGGCGTCGAAACGTAAAGCGTCATGCAGCTCGAGCTCGCAACCGATCCCGGCCGCGCTGTGAAATGCGCTTTCGGCGACGGCCACGGCCAGCCCGCCCTCGGAGAGGTCGTGGGCGGACTCGAGAAGCCCCGCTTCGATCGCCTCGAGACAGACCTCGTGGACCGCTTTTTCCCGGACGAGGTCGATGAGCGGCGCCGGCCCGGTTTCCAGCCGGAAGCGCTGCTTGAGATATTCCGACCCGCCGAGCTCGTCCCTCGTCTCTCCGAGAAGGACGACCGCGTCCCCATCTCTTTTAAAGCCGGGGGATACGGCCTTCTCGATATCGGCGATGATGCCGACGACGCCGAGCACCGGCGTCGGGTGGATCGAAACGCCTTCCGTGTCGTTGTAGAAACTGACGTTTCCGCCCGTAACGGGGAGCTCGAACGCGAGGCAGGCCTCGCTTATGCCCTCGACAACGTCCTTGAACTGGCCCATGACCTCGGGTTTTTCCGGATTGCCGAAGTTCAGACAGTTGGTCACGCCGACCGGCCGCGCGCCGACGCAGGCTAGGTTCCGGCAGGCTTCGGCCACCGCGATCTTTCCGCCCGCGCGCGGGTCGAGCCGGGCGTAGAGCGCGTTGCCGTCCAGCGTCATGGCTAGGGCCTTGGCCGTGCCTTTGATGCGGAGAACGGCCGCGTCCGCGCCCGGGAGGAAGGCCGTGTTCGTCAAGACCATGTGGTCGTATTGCCGGAATACCCATTGTTTGTTGGCGATCGTCGGCGAGGAAAGGAGAGCTAAAAGCTCCGTCCCATAATCGCCCGGCAGCGGAATGCTCCTGAACTGCGCCTCCGACGCGGGCGCGGCCGGCTCCTGCCAGGGCCGTCTGTAGATGGGGCAGAGGTCCACGACCGCGGACACGGGCACGTCCACGACGACCTGACCGTGGAACCGGCACCGCAAGCGGCCGTCGTCCGTGGCCTTTCCGATCTCGACCGCGTCCAAGTCCCATTTGGCGAAAACGGCCTGCACGGCGGGAACCTTCTCCGGCCGGGCGGCGATGAGCATCCGCTCCTGCGATTCCGAGAGCATGATTTCGTAGGGCGTCATGCCCTCTTCGCGCTGCGGCACGAGGTCGAGGTCGATCTCGACGCCCTGGCCGGATTTGGCCGGCATTTCGGTGGACGAGCAGGTGAGCCCGGCCGCTCCCATGTCCTGGATGCCGACGATCAGCCCGCGGTCCATGACTTCGAGGCAGGCTTCGAGCAGGAGCTTTTCCTTGAACGGGTCGCCGACTTGGACGTTCGGCCGCTTGTGCTCGGTCTCCTCGCCGAACTCCTGGGATGCCATCGTCGCGCCATGGATGCCGTCGCGGCCGGTTTTCGAGCCGACATAGAGGATGGCGTTTCCGGCGTCCCCGGTTTTGGCGTAGAAGATCTTGTCCTTGTCGGCGAGGCCTAAGCAGAAGACGTTGACGAGCGGGTTCATGGCGTAGCCATCGTCGAAATAGACCTCGCCTCCGACCGTCGGCACGCCGATCGAATTTCCGTAGGACGAGATCCCGGAAACGACGCCCTCCATGATCGCCCGGTTCTTGGCCGAGGTGAGCGGGCCGAACCGGAGGGAGTCCATCAGGGCGATCGGACGCGCGCCCATGGTGAAGATGTCGCGCAGGATGCCGCCGACGCCCGTCGCCGCGCCCTGGAAGGGCTCGATGTAGGACGGATGGTTGTGCGATTCGATCTTGAAGACGATGACCTGGTTGTCGCCGATGTCGATGATGCCCGCGTTTTCGCCGGGCCCCTGGACGACGTTTTTCCCGCGCGTCGGCAGTTTTTTGAGGTGGACCTTGCTGCTCTTGTAACTGCAATGTTCGGACCACATCGCCGAAAAGACGCCGAGCTCGGTCAGGTTCGGCTCGCGGCCGATGAGCGAGACGATCAGGTCGTACTCGTCGCGGGTCAGGTTGTGTTGCTCCAGAATTTTGAGGTCGATCATTTAGAACCTTGCGAGGAGGGATTCGAAGATCAGCCGGCCGTCCGCGCTGCCGAGAAGTTGCTCCGAGGCGCGCTCGGGATGGGGCATCATGCCCATGACGTTGCCCCCGGCGTTCATCAGGCCGGCGATCGCATGAAGGGAGCCATTGACGTTGGCCTCGTCGGTCAACCGGCCGTCCGCGTCGCAGTATCGGAACACGACCTGTCCGTTGCGTTCGATCTCCGCCAGCGTCTCCGGGGGGGCGAAGTAGTTCCCGTCGAAATGGGCGATCGGGATGCGCAGGACTTGGCCTCGCCGGGCTTTATGCGAGAACCGGGTGCGGTCGTTCTCGACCCGGATGGTGACGTGCTGGCATAAAAATTTGAGGTGTTTGTTGCGGACCATGGCCCCCGGCAGCAGGCCCAGCTCGAGCAGGACCTGGAAGCCGTTGCAGATGCCCAGGACGAGGCCGCCTTTTTCGGCGAATTCCCGGACTTCCCGCATGAGCGGCGAGAAGCGGGCGATGGCCCCCGACCTCAGATAGTCGCCGTAGGAGAACCCGCCGGGAAGGACGACGGCGTCCACGCCTTTGAGGTCGTGGTCCTTATGCCAGAGCCAAACCGTCGGCTGCTTGACGACGTCTTTCAGGACATGGAACGCGTCGAAATCGCAATTGGATCCGGGAAAAACGACGACTCCGAATTTCACGGTGTTAGTCCTCGAGGATCTGCCAGGAGAATTTCTCGATGATCGGGTTGGCCAGGACCTTGTCCGAAATTTCGGGGATGAGCTTTTCCGCTTCGGGCCGGGTGACGCCGACCAGGTCGATTTCAAAGACCTTCCCCTGCCGCACGTCACGGATGACTCCGTAGCCGAGCGTGTGGAGGGCGTTTTTCACCGTCTGACCCTGGGGGTCGAGGACGCTGTCCTTGAACGCAACGAGGATCCTAACTTTCATGGCCGAGCACCCTTTCGAAGATGTAATCGATCTTTTCGAGATACGGCGCGATCGAGAAGCAGGCGGCGATCTCGTCGGCCGAAAGCGTCTTCCGGATGTCCGGGTCGGCGAGAACGAGCGACTTGAAATCGGCGTCCCCATCCCAGGCCTTGAGGCTGTTACGCTGGACGAGCTCATAGGCGTCGTTGCGGGCCAGCCCCTTGCGCGTCAGGGCGAGGAGGACCATTTGCGAGAAGATCAGGCCGCGGGTGGCCTGGATGTTGCGTTCCATGTTCTTCGGGAGGACGCGCCAATGCCGGATGATATCGATCATCTCGGTCAGCATGAAATCCGTGAGGATGAACGAGTCGGGAACGATGACCCGTTCGGCCGAGGAATGCGAAATGTCGCGCTCATGCCAGAGCGGTATGTTTTCGAGGGCGACCTGGACGTTGCTGCGGACGATCCGGGCCATTCCGGAGATCCGTTCGCAGCGGACGGGGTTCTTCTTATGGGGCATCGAGGACGAGCCCTTCTGACCCTTGGTGAACGGCTCTTCGACTTCGAGGACCTCGCTCCGCTGGAGATGGCGGACCTCGATGGCGATTTTTTCGAGCGTGGTCGCGACGAGAGCGAGAGTGGCCATGACCTCGGCATGCCGGTCGCGCTGGAGGACCTGGGTCGAGACGGGCGCCGGCCGGAGGCCGAGCTTTTTGAGGGCGTACGTCTCGACCCGCGGGTCGAGGTGGATGTACGTCCCGACCGAGCCTGAAATGCGACCGACGCCGATGACGTCGAGGGCGCGGTCGACGCGGTCGATGTGGCGCCCGACCTCCTCGTACCAGACCAGGATCTTGAACCCGAACGTGACGGGTTCGGCGTGGACGCCGTGCGTCCGGCCCATGCAGACGGTCTTTTTGTGTTTGACGGCCTCGCGCCTCAGGACGCGCTTCATCTCGACGAGGCGCGCCCGGATCCTGCGGAGCGATTCGCGGATGAGGAGCGACAGGGCCGTGTCGACGATATCGTAGGACGTGAGGCCCAGGTGAATGAACCGGCTGGCCTCGCCGACCTTGTCGGCAACCGACGAAAGAAAGGCGATGATGTCGTGCTTGACGACCTTCTCGGTGTCCTCGATCTTTCGGACGTCGAAACCGGCCTTGGCCTTGATCGTCTCTAATGCGGGCGCCGGGATCTTGCCCAGCCGGAACCACGCTTCGCAGACCGCGACCTCGACGTCGAGCCACGTGCGGTACTTGTTGTCCTCGGCCCATACGGCGCCCATCTCGGGATTCGTGTAACGTTCGATCATCGGAGGAATGTCCTTTGAAATATAAAAAGGTAGGCCAAATCATACCAACATTGGGGGGGCGGGTCAACCCGGATCCGGCTCGTTTTTTCCCAAGGAATTGATATAATCCTTGTCTAATCCAATGAATGAAACCATAGACCGGCTCTCCGAGGACGTTTTGGTCGAGCGGTCCGCCGCCGGCCAGGTGGACGCCTATGCCGAGCTCATCCGCAGGTTTCAGGAAAGGATTTATCGCACGGTCTACGGGATGACGAGGAACCATGACGACGCTGATGACCTCACCCAGGAAACGTTCATGTCCGCGTTCAAGTCGCTCAAAGGGTTCCGGCGGAGGTCGAGCTTCTACACCTGGGTGTACCGGATCGCGGTGAACTTGACGCTAAATTTTCTGAAGAAGAAAGGCCGGGAGAAAGGGCGCGAGGATTTCGAGGACAATGCTTCGGTCCTCGACAGGACCGAATACGCGGCCCGCTCGCCCGAGGGCGATTCTCTCAAGAAGGAGTTGAAGGACAAGATCGACGAGGCGGTCGAAATGCTTCCCTTGACGTATCGGAGCGCGTTCAACCTGGTCGTTTTTCAAGGGTTGTCGCACGGCCGGGCGGCGGAAATCCTCGGGTGTTCCGAGAACACGGTTTCCTGGCGCATGCACAAAGCCCGGAAAATGCTCCAGGACCGGTTGAAAACTTATCTTTAAAGAGGTTGGCCATGAGATGCGGCACGATCGAGAAATGGATTTCGGACGAACTGGACGGAGATCTTTCCGGCCGGAAGATAAGGCGGCTGGACCTCCATCTGGCGGCGTGCGCCGCCTGCCGCGCTTATCGGAATCGGCTTGAACGTCTCCAGCGCGAAGCCGGCCCCCTGCGCGCGCCGTCGGTTCCGGCGGATTACTGGGAAACATCCGTCGCGCGCCTGCAGCAGAAAATTCGGTCCGAAGCCCCCGCCCCCGCGACGGCCCGGCCGCGACCCACGCTCTCGCCCCGGATGCGCTGGGCTTGGTCCGGAAGCGCCGGGCTCCTGGCCGCGGCCGTGTTCCTGGTTCTCGCCGTTTTTCGGATGAATCCTCCTCTCGAGCCCTACCCGATTTCCTTCGAGGAGGCTGTTAACGGCGTTTTCTCCCAGATCGGCGACAACGCCGAGCTCGAGAAGGACTTTGACGTCGTCGTCCTAGCCTCGATCCGGGAACATGCCGGCCCGGCCGATGACGACGTGAAGCGCTTACTCTATGGAAGCTCTTTGTTTATCGATAGTCTGTCCGACGAGGAGGTCAAACTCCTCGACGAGCAGGTCATTTGGGAATTGAAGATCTAGGAGGGGAGTCATGAGAAAGACGAGCGCTCTCGCCGGCTTGACAATTTTCGTTTTGGCCTTTTTCGCGGTCGCGGCAGAAGCTCAGAATGCGGCGGCCCCGCCCCGCCAGAAACTGAGACAGAACCTGGCGACCCTGAGATTGCTTCGGCTGACCCAAGCCCTCGACTTGACCGAGGACCAGGCGGCCCGAATCTTCCCGACGGTCAATAAGCTCGAGAAAGAGAAGGCGGATCTCCAGATCGCCATGAGCGCGGATATCCGGGACCTTCGCCGGTTTCTCGCGGAGAGTCCGACCAAAGATGAAGACATCGCGACCAAGGTCAGAAAGATCAAGGACGCCCAACAGATCGTTAAACAGAAGGACGCGGAGCTCGACGCGTTCCTCGAGAGTCATTTGACCACGGTCCAGAAAGCGAAATACGTTATTTTCGAGATCGAGTTCTACCGTCTCCTGGAACAGACTCTCCAGGGGATGAGAGGGATGCGGGGCAACGCGCCTCCCGCTCCCATCAAGAAATAGATTTTTTCGCGCCGGCCGTCACTCCTTCTCCCCCCGTTCTCGGACGGGTTCAGGGTGAGTGGACTCGCCTGGACGGACTCGCTCCTTCAAAAGTTCTTGACGGCCAGGGGGCTCGGGGCAGAGGACCGTCGGCACGCCGGTTTCCCCGGCGCGGAAACCGGCTCTGGCGTCAGCTCGCTCTTCTCGGCCAGAGCCGAGAATCCGTGCCCGCTCGCT
>JBGOYP010000097.1:0-7803 GCA_041479785.1 Candidatus Aminicenantia bacterium
AAAAAGAAAGACCAGACGATTGCCGTCTATGACTTCGGCGGCGGAACGTTCGATATCTCAATCCTGGAAGTGGGGGAGGGCGTCGTCGAGGTCAAGTCGACCAACGGCGACACTCATCTTGGCGGAGACGACATCGACCAGCGCGTCCAGGACTGGATCGTCGCGGAATTCAGGAAGGAATCGGGCATCGACCTGACCAAAGACAAGATGGCCATCCAAAGACTCAAAGAGGCCGCCGAAAAGGCCAAGATCGAGCTGTCGACGACGATGGAGACCGAGATCAACCTGCCGTTCATCACCGCCGACGCGTCCGGTCCGAAACATCTCCTGATGAAAATAACGCGGGCGAAGCTCGAGCAACTCGTCGAGGACATCATCCAGCGGTCGGTGGCGCCCGTCAAACAGGCTCTGGCCGACGCGAACCTGAAAACGTCCGACATCGATGAGGTCGTTCTCGTCGGCGGCCAGACGCGCATGCCGCGCATCCAGCAGCTCGTCCGCGACCAATTCAACAAGGAGCCGCATAAAGGCGTCAACCCGGACGAAGTCGTCGCCGTCGGCGCCGCGATCCAAGGGGCCGTCCTCTCGGGCGAGGTCAAGGATGTCCTCCTTCTCGACGTCACCCCGCTGACGTTGGGGATCGAGACCCTCGGCAGCGTCTTCACGAAGATGATCACGCGCAACACGACCATCCCAACGAAAAAGACCGAAATCTTCTCCACGGCGTCGGACAATCAGCCGAGTGTCGAAATCCACGTCCTTCAGGGGGAACGGGAAATGGCTACGGACAACCGGACGCTGGGCCGGTTTCATCTCGACGGAATCCCGCCCGCGCTGAGGGGCGTTCCGAAAGTCGAAGTAACGTTCGACATCGACGCCAACGGCATCCTCCATGTCACGGCCAAGGATATAGGGACGGGCAAGCAGCAAGCGATCACGATCACCGGGCACAGCGGGCTCGACGAAAAAGAGATCAACCGCATGGTCAAGGACGCGGAGGTCCACGCTGCCGACGATAAGAAGCGGCGGGAGGTCATCGACACCCGGAACCAGGCCGATCAGCTCGTATACAGCCTTGAGAAGCTCCTCCGGGAGAACAAAGATCGGGTCCCGGAGAGCGAAGCCGAACGGGTCCGGACCGAGATCGAGAACACAAAAAAGGCCATCGAAAGCGAGAATATGGACCGGATCAAACAGGCTATGGAGTCCTTATCCCGGGCCTCGCACAAGCTGACCGAAATGATGTACCAGCAGGCGGGACAGCAGCAGTCCGCCGGCGGCCCGGCCGAGGGACCCCACGCCCAAAGCTCCGGCGGAAAAGAAGCCTCGGCCGAGGGAGACGTGATTGACGCCGAGGTCGTGGACGACGAAAAAAAGAAATAAAGCGGCCGGCGCGAGCCTGATCCGCTTGTGTTAGACTGGGCGTCGCCCGGGCGAGGAAGGATTCGTCCTCCGCGCGAGAGAGGGCCACAGGGTTATGAGCAGGGATTATTATCAGATTCTGGGCGTTGAGCGGAAGTCCGAGACGGCCGAGATCAAAAAAGCTTATCGGAAACTCGCCCGTAAATATCATCCCGACCTCAATCCCGGCGACAAATCCTCCGAAGCCAAGTTCAAGGAGATCCAGGAAGCCTATTCGGTCCTGAGCGACTCGAAAAAGCGGAGCCAGTACGACCAATTCGGATTCGCCGGAGATGTCCCTCCGGGAGCAGGCTCCGGCCGACCGGCCGGGGCGGGCTTCGATGGATTTGATTATTCCGATTTCGGAACATCGTCTTTTCAAGATTTTTTCGAGAATTTGTTCGGCCGCGGAGGAGGCGGACGACCCGCGTCGGCCCGGAGTTCGAACGGTCCGAACCGCGGCGAAGACCTGACGTACACGATGACCCTCGGGTTCGAGGACGCCATCCGCGGCGTCCAGACGCGCATCAAGCTCAATCGCCTCGTCCCGTGCTCGTCCTGCGGAGCAACGGGCTCGACCGGGAGGGAAAGCGACCGGCCGTGTCCGACCTGCGGCGGGTCCGGACGGGCCGCGATGCAACGCGGATTCATGAAGTTCTCGTCGCCGTGCCCGACATGCGGCGGCACGGGCGCGATCCGCGGAGCCGACTGCCGGGACTGTAACGGCCAGGGACGACGGTCGACGACCGAGTTGATCCGGGTCCGGATTCCGGCCGGCGTGGACACGGGGTCCAAGGTCCGCATTCCCGAAAAAGGCAATGCGGGGCCCCGGGACGGCCCGCGGGGCGACCTCTTCATCACGCTCGACGTGGCCTCCCATCCGGTTTTCAAACGCGAAGGTGTCAACCTTCATATCAAGGTCCCGATCACGGTCCCGGAAGCGACGATGGGCTCGCGGATCGACGTCCCGACGCTTGACGGGCCGGAGACGATCAAGATCCCCCCGGGCACAAAATCGGGGCAGAAATTCCGGCTTCGGGAAAAAGGCGTCCCGGCTGTCGGCGGCCGGGGCCGTGGCGACGAAATTGTCGAAGTCGCGATCGTCCCGCCGTCGTTCAAGGACCAACGCGTCCGCGATTTGATGAAGGAACTCGAACGGATCGCGCCCGAGAATCCGCGGCGCGAGGCGGAGGAACGCTGACATGAAACGGAACGCGCCGGCCGGAGAGGCCAAAACAACCTACCATATCAGCAGCGTCTCGCAACGGTACAACATCCACCCGCAGACGCTCCGGCTGTACGAACGGGAAGGACTCCTGAAGCCTTCGCGCAGCGAAGGCAACACGCGCCTCTACGCGGACGAGGACCTCCGTCAGCTCGAGGTCATTCTCAACCTCATCCGCGACCTGGGCGTCAACCTGGCCGGTGTCGAGGTCATTTTGAACATGCGCCAGAAAATCGAACGCATCGAGGCCGGCGTCCACGAACTTCTGGACTACGTGAAGACGGAATTTTTTTCGGGTCGGGAAGAGGAGTTCGAACGTAAGAGAAAAAGCCTGGTTCCCGTCGCCCAAATGAAGATCATGAAGGTCTAATAAAAAAGGGCCGACGCGCCCAGTCGAGGCCCGCTGAGGAGACGATGGAATATCTGGATTATCTCGAATCCAAGAACCTCCGCCTCTACCTGGAGCAGATCTCCAAGTTCCCGACGTATTCGGAGGAGGAGGAAAAAGCCCTCGGCGCCCGGATCCATTCCGGAGATAAGGAGGCCCAACGCCGCCTCGTTGAAGCCAACCTCCGTTTTGTCGTGTCCTATGTGAAAAAGTACCAGGGCATGGGCCTCGGTCTCCTCGACCTGATCAACGAGGGCAACCTCGGACTCCTCGAAGCGGCCCGGCGCTTTGACCCGGCGCGCAACGTCAAGTTCATCTCGTATGCGGTCTGGTGGATCCGGCAGTCCATTATCCATGCTCTGACCCTGAACTCCCGCCTGACGCACGTCCCCCAGAAGCTCTCCGACCAGATCATGCAAATGAAACGCAAAGTGGCCCAGCTCAAAACGACCCTCGGCCGCGAGCCGAACCGCGACGAGATCGCCCGAGCCATGCAGCTGTCGGTCGAGGACATCGAGGACCTCGAAATCCTCGGGGAAAAGGAAGTCTCGCTCAGCGACCGCTTCAACGAGGACGACATGGGCATGGAGGAGAAGATCAGCGACGATATCTCCCCGTCGGTCGAATACCAGATCATCAAGACGTCGATCGAGCACCAGATCCGCGACCTCCTCGGCGAATTGGATGAGAAGGAAGCGCTTGTGCTAAAATGGCGATTCGGGCTCGACGACGACCAGCCGCGCACGCTCCAGGAGATCGGAGACTCGCTTCACTTGACGCGCGAACGGATCCGGCAGATCGAGCAGAAGGCGATGCGCAAGCTGGCCCGGTCGAGCACGCTTCAACAAGTGCGAGGTTATCTGAATTGACGACAGCCGCAGAGACCCCCTGCCCGGACTGCCGCGACACCGGATGGATCGTCGCGGAGGCCGAGGGCGGGTCCGTCGCGAAACGATGCCGCTGCTTTCTCGAAAAGCAGGCCCGGGTCCTATTCGACCGGGCGAACATCCCGACGCGCTATCAAAAATGTTCCCTGGCCAGCTTCGAAGAAAAACACAACGATTCCCTCCGGGACGCCCTGAAGATCGCGAAGAAATTCGTCGAGCATTACCCCGCCCAGGACGTCGGCCTGCTGTTCATCGGTCCCTGCGGCGTCGGCAAGACGCACCTGGCCGTCGCGATTCTCCGGGAGCTCATCCAAAAGAAAGGCGCGCACGGTTTGTTCTACGATTTCCGCGAGCTCATCCGGGACATCCAAAACAGCTACACGCCGGATTCCGCGGTCTCGGAGTCCGACATCCTCGCCCCCGTCTTCGACAGCGACCTTCTGGTCCTCGACGAGCTGGGCGCCAAGCGCTCCTCGGCCTGGGTCGAGGAAACGGTTTTTTACATCATCAACAACCGCTACAACCGCAAAAAGCTGACTCTGTTCACGTCGAATTTCCTGGACGTCGACGCCGAGGAAGACAGCCGTCAGCCCATGTTCAAGAAAAGCGGATTTTTCAAGCAGGGCGACGACACGCTCGTCGACCGGATCGGCGTCCGGCTCAGGTCCAGGATCTACGAGATGTGCAAGGTCGTCCGGATGGACGGCGAAGATTACCGGAAGATCGCCAAGCAAGCGAGCTACCGGTTTTAGGTCACCGCAGCCGGGCTTCGAGACGCTCCAGGCTTTGCCGGAGCTCGTAGGGGATGGACCGGCCGAAGGAATCGAAAAACCCGCGGATGTCCCGGACCTCGTCCCGCCATTCCTCGGGCCGCACGTCGCAGAGCTTTTCCAAGTTCCGGCGCGAGATCGGCAGGCCGTCGATATCGATATCGTCGGGTTCGGGGACGAGACCGATGGCCGTTTCCTTGGCCCCGACCTTACCGTTCACCCGGCCGATGATCCACTTCAGGACGCGCATGTTGTCGCTGAACCCGGGCCAGAGAAACTTCCCGTTTTCGTCGATGCGAAACCAGTTGACCGAGAAGATCTTCGGCGGCCTGGTGATATAGCCGCCGATGTTGATCCAATGGCGGAAGTAGTCGCCCATATTATAGCCGCAAAAGGGGAGCATGGCGAACGGGTCGCGCCGTAGGACACCAACCTGGCCGGCCGCAGCCGCGGTCGTTTCCGAGCCCGTCCGGGCGCCCAGGAAGACCCCGTGCGCCCAGTCAAAGGCCTCGGTGACCAGGGGCACGGCGTGCGACCGCCGTCCTCCGAGAAGGATGGCCGAGATCGGAACGCCTTGAGGGTTGTCGAATTGCTTGGAAAGCGTGGGGCAGTTGTAGAGCGAGACCGTAAAACGGGAGTTGGGGTGGGCGGCTTTAGTCCCGAGCGACGGCGTCCAGGGTTTTCCCTGCCAGTCCGCCATATGGGCCGGCGGCCCCTCGAGCCCTTCCCACCAGGGTTCATTCGCGTCGAGGTCGAGCCCGACATTCGTGAACAGGGTTGGATAGAAATTCGACGCCCGCAGCGTACGCATCATATTGGGGTTGGTTTTCATCGACGTCCCCGGCGCGACGCCGAAGAACCCGGCTTCGGGATTGATCGCCCACAGCCGGCCGTCCGGCCCGATGTTCATCCAGGCGATGTCATCGCCGATCGTCGTGATTTTATATTCGGGCAGCGCCGACTCCATCATCGCCAGGTTCGTCTTACCGCAGGCGGACGGCATGGCCGCCGTGACGTAGGTGGTCTGGCCGGTCTTGTCCTCGATGCCGATGATGACCATGTGCTCGGCGAGCCAGCGCTGCCGGAGGCCGAGGTACGAGGCGATCCGGAGCGAAAAACACTTCTTGCCGAGCAGGGCGTTGCCGCCGTACCCCGAGCCGATGCTCCAGACGAGACCCTCATGCGGGAAATGCATGATGAACCGCCGGTCGGGGTCAAAATCGCCGACGGAGTGGATGCCGCGGACGAAATTTTCCGAGTTCCCGATTTTTTTGAGGGTCAGACGCCCTAACCGGGTCATGACGCGCATGCTGACGGCTACATAGGAGATATCGGTGAGCTGAACACACGCCCGGGCGTAGGGCGAGTCGGGATGGCCCATCATGTAGGGCAGCACGTACATTGTCCGGCCGCGCATCGCGCCCCGGGACAACCCCGTCAGAAGCTGTTTAGCGTCGCTCGGGTCCATCCAGTTGTTGTTCGGCCCGGACTGCTCCTTTTCGGGATGGCAGACGAACGTCAGATGCTCAGTCCGGGCGACGTCCGTCGGATGGCTCCGGTGGAGATAGGATTTAGGCCAGGTCTTGGAGTTCAGCTCCCGAAAGACCGGCTGGGCCCCGATCTTTTCTTCGCGGATCCCTTTTTCGATGAGACGTCGCGCTTCGCCGTCCGAACCGTCGCACCAATAGACCTCTTTCGGTTCGAACAGACGGGCTTGCTCTTCGACCCAGTTCTCGACGGGTGTGCTCATGGGGTGTCCTTTCTCGAAGAGAAGTGACTCTTAACATAGGCCGCCTCGTTTTGTCAAAAAATCCGGCTTTACAAAACTGTGAAGGACAAATAAACTTAAACGTGGGTCTTTGGAAAACGAGGACATTTGACCTATTTTTGATACAGCCCTAAGATGAGGCTCCCGTGGCCGGGCCAACCGAATGAATGGCATGGAATTTGCATAAAAAATATACGAGGGAGGAAGAATATGAAAAAATCGATGATCATCCTCTGTCTTTTATCCGTGGCGGGGCTTTTCGCCCAGCAAGCGGCTCAGACCCGCTATTGGAAGCCCGAGACTTCCCAAATCGGACTTCCGGTCCGCGTCTTTGACGGGAACGCCTTCGTCCCGAACCTAAACTTGAGCGATTTCGAATTGCTCGAGAACGGCGTGCCTCAACGCCTGAACGCGCTCTATCTGATGAAAAAAGGCGCTGTGGAGCGAAAAGACGGGGACGCGGAGGTCGCGCCCGACCCCTTCCGCCGGTTCTTCGTTTTGATTCAAGCGACGGACTATCATCCCAAGCTCAAGAATGCCTTGGATTATCTCTTCAACGAGGAACTCCAGGCCGGCGACAGCCTGGAGATCCAGACGCCCATGAGGAATTACAGTCTCTCAGCAGAGTCGCTGGCCACGAAGTCCCATAAGATGTTGTCCACCGAGCTCAACGAGATTGTAAGGAAAGACATAGGTCAGGGAGGGATGGCCTATAACAGCATGCTCCGGGACCTGAAACGGTTCACCCGCCTGATAAGCGATGTCCGTGGGACGAGCCTCGACGATACGGCGGGCGACGTAGCCGACATGGGCTTGGCGCATCAATTGCAGGATTACAAGAACGCCCTGGTGAAGATGGAAACGTTGCGCCAGGCCGACGAGGCGAAATTGATCGCATTCGCCCGGCTGCTCAAGGATGCGGATGGGCAAAAATATGTCATTTATATTTACCAGCGGGAATTCCGTCCCGAGATCAGCTCCCAAACAGCGAATAACCTCATGATGGCCAATGCTGATAATTTTCAAATCCAAGGCGACATCCAGGAGCTTTTTGCCTATTACAACCGGCCCCTCGTCCTGAATCAGAAGAAACTCAATGAAGCGTTCGCCGCTGCGGGCGTCGATTTCAATTTGCTCTATATCCTCAAACAGCCCGAACGGATCATGGGGATCACGATGCGCGAACAATCCGAGGACGTCTTCAAAACGCTCTCGCAAGTTTCGGCCGCGACGGGCGGATTGGTCACGACCACGGAAAATCCCGACAGCGCTCTCAAAGAAATGTTCCAGGCCGCCGATATGAGTTATATGCTCTATTTTACGCCCTCGGCCGAGTCCAAAAACGCGACCTTTAAGAAACTCCT
>JBGOYP010000098.1:0-7793 GCA_041479785.1 Candidatus Aminicenantia bacterium
ATTGATTATGCTAAGGTTAGGGCCGGACGGGCTATCGAGGGTGCGAACATGAAAGGCATCATTCTCGCGGGCGGGCGGGGGACCCGGCTCAATCCGCTGACCGTAAGCGTCAGCAAGCAACTGCTGCCGGTCTACGATAAGCCCATGGTCTATTATCCGCTCTCCATGCTCATGCTGGCGGGCATCCGGGAGATTCTGGTCATTTCCACGCCCGAAGCCCTTCCCGCGTTTCGGGACCTACTCGGCGACGGCCGGCGATGGGGGTTGGAGTTCTCCTATAAAATCCAGGACGAGCCGCGCGGCCTGGCGGATGCTTTTCTTGTCGGGCGCGAATTCGTCGCCGGGCAGCCGGTCTGTCTCATCCTGGGCGACAACATCTTTTTCGGCCACGGTCTCGCCGACGTTCTATCAAAAGCCGCCCGGCTCAAAGATGGAGCCGTGATCTTCGCTTATCCCGTCCGGGACCCGGAGCGCTACGGCGTCGTCGAGTTCGACAAGGACCTGCGGGCCGTGGACATCGAGGAAAAACCGAAGATGCCGCGGTCGCATTTCGCCGTCCCGGGGATTTATTTTTATGACGGCCTGGTTTCGGACTTGGCCGCCCGCTTGAAGCCCTCGGATCGCGGCGAGATCGAGATCACCGACCTCAACCGGGAATACTTGCGGCGGGGCGCGCTGAGGGTCGAGATCCTGGGGCGGGGGTTCGCCTGGCTCGACGCGGGGACGCACGAATCCCTCCTTCAAGCTTCGAACTTCGTCCAGGCGGTCGAAGAGCGGCAGGGGATGATGATCGCCTGCCCCGAGGAGATCGCCTTCCATCAAGGCTATATCACCGGGCCCGACCTTCTCCGGCAGGTCGACGCTTTTCCCAACGCCTACGGAGAGTATCTCAAGCGCCTCGCCAAGGAAGGTCCCGCGCTTCGGGGGAACATCAAGGAGCCTTAAATGATCGACGGCGTAAAAATCAAGAGATTGAAGGTCATCCCGGACGAACGGGGTCGCCTCATGGAAATCCTGCGGTCGGACGACGACCTCTTCGATAAGTTTGGCCAGGTGTACGCGACGACGACCTATCCCGGCGTAGTCAAGGCCTGGCACAAGCACAAGAAGCAGGCCGACAACATGGCCTGCGTCGCCGGCATGGTCAAGGTCGTCTTGTTCGACGCACGGGACAAGACCTCGACGCCCCGCGAGATCAACGAGTTTTACATGGGCGTCCATAACCCGGTTTTGATCCATATCCCCGCCGGGATCTATCACGGCTGGATGTGCGTGAGCCCTGACGAGGCCGTGGTCGTCAACGTCCCGACTGAAAAATTCGATTACGAGCACCCGGACGAGCAGCGGCTCGACCCCCACGGCGACGACATTCCCTACGACTGGCAGCGGAAAGACCGGTAACGATGACGGAGCGCAGGCTCGATAAGTCCACCCTTCTCGTCACCGGCGGAGCCGGCTTCATCGGCAGCAATTTCGTCCGTCTCCTTCTCGCCCGCCACCCGAAGGTCCGCGTCGTGAACTTGGACGCGCTGACCTACGCCGGGAACCCGGACAATCTCGCCGACCTCGCCTGCGACAGGCGCCACGAGTTCATCCGCGGCGACATCCGGGACAAGGAGCTCGTCGGCGACATCTTCAAGCACGTGGACGGAGTCGTCCATTTCGCCGCCGAGACCCACGTCGACCGTTCAATCCTCGACGCGGGCGAATTTGTCCAGACCGACGTCTTTGGGACGTTTGTCCTGCTCGAGGCGCTCCGCCGGTCGCCTCACGTCCGGTTCTTCGTCCACGTCTCGACCGATGAGGTCTACGGCAGCCGCGATACGGGCTTTTTCAAGGAAACGGACGCCCTCAACCCGTCCTCGCCCTACGCGGCGAGCAAAGCGGGCGCGGACCGGCTGGCGTACGCCTACACCGTCACTTACGGCGTTCCGGCGGTCATCGTCCGGCCGTCGAACAACTACGGGCCATTTCAGTACCCCGAAAAATTCATCCCTCTCTTTACGACGAACGCCCTCGAAGGAAAACCGCTGCCGCTCTACGGCAAGGGGACGAACGTCCGCGACTGGCTGTTTGTCGAGGATAACTGCCGGGCGGTCGAACTGGTCGCGCGACGCGGCGCGTTCGGAGAGGTTTACAACATCGGGGCGAACGACGAACGGCGGAACATCGACGTTGCCCGGACGATCATAAAACTTCTCGGGAAAAGCAAGGATTTGATCAAGGCTGTTCCGGACCGGCTTGGCCACGACAGGCGCTACGCCTTGAACTGCCGGAAAATCCGGGCGTTGGGATGGACTCCGGAAGTCCCGTTCGAAGAGGGGCTCGAAAGGACGGTCCGATGGTATGCCGAGAACGAAGCGTGGTGGCGGAAGATCAAGGAGCGGAGTGAAGAGTACAAGAAGTTTTATGAAACGTATTATAAAGAGAGAAAGTAAATTAAAGGCTTGGCCTAAGCTCGCGGGATTCAATCCCCGGCGCCCCAGTCGTTGAACATCATCCCCTTTTCGTTCAGGAGGCCCGAGCCGATCAACTCGGCCATTTCGCGGATTCCCTCTTCGACCGTGATTTCGGCCCGGTAGCCGAGGACGCGCTCGATCTTGTCGAACGACACTTTGACGTCGCGCATGTCCCCGTCGAAGCTCAGGTCTTTGTATTCGACCTTTAGGCCCGGGACGTATTTCGCGATGAGCGCGGCGATCTCTTCCTTCGTGAAATTCCCCCGGTTGGAGCCGACGTTGAAAACCTGGCCGCGGACCGTGTCCAACGGCGCTTCGAGAGCGAGGACGATCGCCCGGCCGATGTCGCGGATATGGACGAACGAACGGTTGTAGTGTTTCTGGTAAATCAGGAGGCGGCGCTTCCGGACCGCTTCGAGCACGAACTGATTGATGATCAGGTCGAACCGGGTGCGCGGCGACGGACCGAACAAGGTCGCCAACCGGAATACAACGGGAGCGCAGCGCGCCGTCTGGGCCTGCTCGGTCAGGTACTTTTCGGCGGCGATCTTGGTCTCGGCGTAGATCGATTGGGGACAGAGCGGTGACTCCTCGGTCACCGGCCGTCCGTCCTCGGACACGCCGTAGTTGCTGTAGGTCGAGGAAAAAACGAAGCGCCGGGCGCCGTTCCGTTCGGCCAGGTCGAAGGCATGGCGCGTGCCATCGAGGTTGCACACAAACGACGGCCCTTCGCCCACGCGGGCGCACGCCGGATAGCCGACGATCGCGGCCAGGTGGACGACGGCGTCCGCGCCCTCGAATAGGGGGGCGATCGCCTCTTTGGCGCAAACGTCGGCTTTGTGGAAGGCGAACAGGGGATGTCCGTAATAGCCCAGCAGGGAGTTTCCCCCGAACGTCAGATTGTCGATGACCGTAACGCGGTATCCCCGGTAGAGGAGGGTCCCGCAGAGATACGAGCCGATGTATCCGGCGCCGCCGGTGACAAGGATGTGTCGGATTCGTTTATGGTCCGTCATCGCGAGCCCCTGGACGCCGCGGTCGCGCCCCTCAGACTTTCTTTCTCCAATCGTCCACGAGGTCCCGGAGCGTCTGCATCAGCGGAATCCGAGGTACCCAGCCGGTCGCCTCCCGGATCTTCCGGTTCGAGCCGGCGAGGAACGGGAGGTCGCCTTTCCGCAGTTTGGCCGGGTCGATACGGACATCGATCGTCCGAGCCGAGAACGAGAGGAGCGTTCGAAGGATCGACTTGAGCGATATCGCCGTCCCGGAGGAGACGTTGTAGACCTCGCCCGCCCGGCCTTTTCTCATCAGGAGGTCGTAGGCCCGGACCACGTCGCGGACGTCGGAATAGTCGCGGCGCGGCTCCAGGTTGCCGACGCCGATCACCGGTGGGGCGGTGTTCTTTTCGACTTGGGCGATCTGGCGCGCCCAGTCGGAGCAGACAAAGTCGGCCGTCTGGCCGGGTCCGGTGTGCGGAAACGGCCGGGCGACGACGACCGAAAGCTTTTCGCGAAGCGCGTAAAATTCGGCCAAAAGCTCTCCGGCGACCTTGGTAAAGGCGTAAGGGCTGACCACGCCTTCGCGCTCTTCCTCCCGGTAGGCGCGCGACCGCCGCCCCGGCTTCAAATAGCCGTAGACGTCCGAGGAACTGATGGTCAGGACCCGCGCCTTGGGCGCGTGCCGGCGGACGCCCTCGAAAATGAAAAAGCTGCCCATCAGGTTCGTTTCGAGAGTCTCCCGGCGCTTGTCCCAAGACGTCTGGACATGAGAGATCGCAGCCAGGTGGAAGACCCGATCCGGCCGGACATCCTTAAGGAGTCCGGTCACCGCATTCTCGGACCGGAGGTCGAGGTGGATGAGCTTAAGGTCGGGCGCGCCCGCACACAGGTCGGCGCAATGCTCGGGATGCTCGGGAAAACACGTTCCGAAGATTTCGAAGGGCGTCCGTCGCGCCGCCGGCCGGAGAATCGCAATGAGATGGCGGCCGACGAACCCCGTCGCGCCGGTGATCAGAATCCTGGATGCCATCGTCCGTGCATTCAATCCGTTTTCACACCCTCTCCCGCCAATAGTCCAGCAAATCCTTGAATGTCCGGTCGAGGGGAATCCGCGGCTTCCACCCGGTCAGGGTCATGAACTTGCTCGAATCCGAAAGGAGGATCGGAACGTCCGAAGGCCTCAAGCGAGCGGGGTCGACCTGGATTTTGACATCGACCTTGGTCAGCGCCAAGAGCTTGTCGAGCATTTCCTTCATCGCCATGGCTTTTCCCGAGCCGATGTTGTAGGCCTCGCCGTCCTCGCCTTTTTCCGCGGCGAGCCAATAGGCGCGGACGACGTCCCGGACGTCGGTGAAGTCCCGCCGCGCGTCCAGGTTGCCGACGGAAAGGACGGGCGGCCGCTTTCCCTTCTCGATCTCCGCGATTTGCTTGGCGAAATTCGAGGTCACGAAAACGTCACCCCGCCTCGGGCCGGTATGGTTGAATCCGCGCGTCCGGACGGTGCGCAGGCCATAGCTCTTATGGTATTGATATGCGAGGAGATCCTGAGCGACTTTGCTGACGGCATAGGGGCTGAGCGGCCGCAGCGGATTCGTCTCCTTCATCGGGATTTCATCGGGGTAGACCTGGCCGTATTCCTCGCTCGAGCCCGCGACCTGGATCTTCGGGTCGAGCTTGAGGTCCAGCACCGCCTCGAAGAGATTGACCTGCCCGACGGCGTTGATAGCGAAGGTTTCGGCCGGCAGTCTCCACGACGTCGGAACGAAGCTCTGGGCGGCGAGATGGAAGATCCGGTCGGGCTTGATCTCGGCCAGAGCCTTTTTGAGCGATACGATGTCCTTGAGGTCGGCCTCGTGGAGCTCGACCTTGTCTTGAATGGACAGGATGTTGTCCATTCGGCTCCGCCACCGGACGAAGCCGCAGACGCGGACGCCCGGATGTTCGGCCAGGATATATTCGGCCAAGTGGCTGCCCGCAAACCCGGTGATGCCCGTGATCAGGACTCTCATGGAACCTTCCTCTCTCCTGTGGCGTTCTGAACAAGCCCCGTATTCGTTTCAGCCTAAATATTCAGCTCCAGCTGGCGTTCTTTGGCCGCCGTCCTCTCCCGTTCGATCTCCTTCAGCATCTCCGGCGTGACGTCGCCCGTGATGTAGTCGCCGTCGAAGCAGGCCGCGCAAAACTGTTTTAGCTTGGGATTTTCCATGCTCACGGCCTTCTTGAGGTTGTCGAGCGTCTGGTAGATGACCTTGTCGGCCCCGACCTGCCGCGCGACCTGCGCGGCGTTGCGGTCCTGGGCGACGAACTCGGTCCGCGTCTGCATGTCGATTCCGTAAACGCACGGATAGCGGAGCGGCGGGGCGGAGACCGCAAAATAGACGTGCTTCGCCCCGCATTCGCGGACCATGGCGATGATGGCCTTCGACGTGTTGCCGCGGACGATGCTGTCGTCCACGAGGAGGACGTTCTTGTCCTTGAATTCCGCCGCGATCGGGTTGAGCTTCATCCGGACCGTGCTCTTCCGCTCGTCGGCCTCGGGCATGATGAACGTCCGGCCGATATAACGGTTCTTGACGAGGGCTTCGCGGTACTTGAGGTTGAGCTTGCGGGCGATCTCGATCGCCGCGTCGCGCGCCGAATCAGGGACCGGCACGACGACGTCGATCGCCAAATTCTCTTTCCGGATTTCGTCGGCGAGGAGGCGGCCGAGGTTGATCCGGACGCGAAGGACGTTGGCCTCGTCGATGAACGAATCGGGGCGGGCGAAATAGACCCACTCGAACAGGCACGGCGAATGCGGCCGGCGGGCGAGCCGTTGGCGGTGGACCTTCCGCTGACGGTCGATGAAGATCGCCTCCCCGGCGGCCACGTCGCGGACCTCGCCGTAATTCATGATGTTGAGCGACACGCTCTCCGAGGCGACGGCGTAGGACGGCAGGACGCCGTCGCGGCGCACGCCCCAAACGAGCGGCTTGATACCGAAGGGGTCGCGGAACGCGATCAGACCCTGCTCGGCGATATAGGCCACGACCGAGTAGCTTCCGATGACCTTTCCAAACACGGCCTTCACGGCCTTATAGATGTGTTCGGGCCGCAGCGTCCGGGCGTGTTGGTCCTCGAGTTCCTGGGCGAACACGTTGAGGATGCTTTCGACGTCGTTGTCGCTGTTGAGCAGGCGGTGGTGTTCCGCAAACAGCGTCCGCTTGAGGTCGGCATAGTTCACGACGTTACCGTTGTGGGCCATGATGATGCCGAACGGGGAGGTGACGAGGAACGGCTGAGCGTCCTCGCCGCTGCCGCCGCCGATCGTCGGGTAGCGAGTATGGCCGATCCCGATCGTCCCGGTCAGGCGCTTGGCGTGCTCGGCGGTGAAGATGTCCCGGACGAGGCCGTTTCCTTTTTTAGTGTGAAACCGGCCGTCATAGGTGATGATCCCGGCCGAATCCTGGCCGCGATGCTGGATGGCGAGCATCCCCTGGTAAAGCTCGGGGAAGACGTCGTAGTTGCCGTAGAGGCCGATGACTCCGCACATGGCATAAAACCGCCCTTATTATAAGCTTTTTTGGGGGAGGAGTTAAGGGGAGGGACGGAAAGACGGGGTTATCGATTCCGAAACTCGATCTTCCCCACGGCGACACCCAGATTCCGCGGATCGGGAACGCCTTTTGTCTTTAGGGGATTCCAAGTCCGGTCGATTTTAAGAAGAAGGATGGCTTCCTGACCGATGTCTTCCGGAGGAACGGAGAGAGCAACGTCTTGCCAATCGTTCTGGGAGAGCGTGATTTCTTTGAGAAACGTCTTATGTTTGAAAAAATCTTTGACCAGATAAATTTTGACCTGGACCGGCTTTTTGCGGATATCCGGGTGGGAGGCGTGAACAGGAAGGGAGAGGACGGATTTTTCGAGCTTGACGGGGATACCGCCGTATTCCCGGGTCCAGCGGAAGTCCCGGCCGTCCGCCGTCTTCTCGAGTTTATCCAACCCGAATTCCCGATTGAGGCCGTACTTTGTTGTTCTGCTTTCAAGTGACAGAGAATGAGTCGAGTTCCAGAGATGGATTGCAGAAAAAGCGATGATAAGAATCAGCCCGGCTACGATTTCTTTCTTTTTAAACCATCGACGCTTGTCATCACCCGTCTCCTGTGGCTTGAGGCAGAAAAGCAGTGCGACCATCAGCCAGTACGTATACTTGATCTCGTAGCTCCAGATGAATGTATGGACGAAACTGATGAGAACGAAAGCGAGAATTCCTCCCGTTAATCCGATGATCAAGTAGCGATCCGAAGAGGAACTCGGTTTTGACTTGAATAATCGCACGATTTGCTTGATGATTTCC
>JBGOYP010000099.1:0-7758 GCA_041479785.1 Candidatus Aminicenantia bacterium
AAGGGAGATGATGGAGGCCATGATGGACGACTTTTTTTCCAAGATATCGGCCGAAGAGAAGACGAAAATGATGGAAGCCATGATGGAAAAATTCATGGCCGGCCTGAGCCCCGAGGAAAAGCAGACCATGATGCAAAGCATGATGCCCAAAATGATGAGCGGGATGATGGGCGGGAAAGACTCTCCCGCGGGAGGAATGATGGGTATGATGATGGGGAAGGGCGGGTCGATGAGAGACATGATGTCGAAGATGATGAGCTGCTGCAGCGAGGATGAAAAGACGGGCGAAGGACCCTGGGACATGTGCCGGAAGATGATGGCTTCGATCGGCAAGACCTCCGATTTGGCAACTTTTGCAACCCCGGAAGTGCGCGGCCTATTCGAGGAGTGGGCGGCGCAAATCGAGGAGGAAATCTTTCAATTCGTCCAGGAGTCGAAAACGACGGACGCCGACCAGATCGCGGCTCGTTTCAAGCTGTCCAAAAACAGCGCCAACTACTTCTTGACCCGGCTGTCGCAGCAAGGCAGGATTTCCCTTAAGGCCGAGAAAACAGCCGATAAATAAAAATATATTTAGGGCATAAGGATTCGCTTTTTCGCACCCCGCGACATTCCCTCCCGTTAAGCTCGGAATCGATGCTTCCCATTGTGAAATGAAAATAATCCCGGCCGCGGATCGTGGTTAACAATGCGACTATGGCCGAGCTTGCCTGTTGACATCATTTTCAGGCTTGGTCTAATCTAGGGGCGCCGCAATAAATCGGAGACACATGCCGAATCGAAGAATTCGGTGTGTATCTCCGATTTGGTTTGCGGAATATCCCTGGGGATAAAGGAGCCCGCCATGTTTCGACACAAAACCTCCGTCATTCTGACCACGGTCCTGGTCCTGACGGCCCTCTGCGTCCTCCCCCTCGCCGCCCAGCGCGAGACGCGGGAACAATACGATGCCAGGATGAAATGGTGGAGCGAAGCCCGCTTCGGCCTGTTTCTCCATTGGGGGCTGTATGCCGTCCCCGCGGGAACGTGGAAGGATAAAACAAATTACGGCGAATGGATCCGGAACAACGCCCAGATACCAATCGGCATCTATGACAAGTTCGTCGGCCAGTTCAATCCCGTCAAGTTCGACGCCGACGCCTGGGTCCGGATGGCCAAGAATGCCGGGATGAAGTATATCGTCATCACCTCCAAGCACCATGACGGTTTCAGCCTGTTCGATTCCAAATTCACGGAATTCGACGTGATGTCTACGCCGTTCAAGCGCGATATCCTTAAAGAATTGTCCGAGGCTTGCCGCAAGCAGGGGATGACCCTCTGCTTTTATCACTCGATCATGGACTGGCACCATCCCGACTATCTACCCCGCCGCGACTGGGAAAAAGACCGGCCGGCGACCGGGGCGAATTTCGACCGCTACGTCCAATACATGAAGAATGAGCTCAAGGAACTCCTTACGAACTACGGCCCAATCGGCGTGCTGTGGTTCGACGGGGAATGGGAAAGCACGTGGAACGAGAAGTACGGTCGCGAGCTCTACGACTGTGTCCGCAACCTCCAGCCGAATATCATCATCAACAACCGGGTCGGCGCAAGCCGTTCGGGGATGGCGGGCTTCTCGGTGGACAACCAATCGGCCGGCGATTTCGGAACGCCCGAGCAGCAGATCCCGGCGACGGGACTACCGGGGGTCGATTGGGAAACGTGCATGACGATGAACGACAACTGGGGCTACAACAGCCACGACGAGAACTGGAAATCGGCCCGGACCTTGATCCGAATGCTCGCCGACATCGCCTCGAAAGGCGGGAATTTCCTGCTCAACATCGGGCCGACGGCCGAAGGCGTTTTTCCGGCGGCCAGCGTCGAGCGCCTGCGCGACATAGGAGCCTGGATGAGCGTGAACAGCGAATCCATCTACGGCACGCAGGCCAGCCCCTTCAAATCCATCGCCTGGGGACGATGCACGCAGAAAGCGGTTTCCGGAGGAACGCGGCTCTATCTTCATGTTTTCGACTGGCCGGCCGACGGCCAACTGGTCGTGCCGGGTTTGCTTAGCGAACCGACGAAAGCGTATCTCCTGTCCGACGCCAAGAAAGGAGCTCTCGCCGTTACGCGAAAAGAAGACGCCCTCATCATCAAGGTTCCGCGCGCGATCCCGAACGCCGTGGATAGCGTCGTGGTCCTCGAGGTCGCGGGCCGGCCCGACGTCAACGACCCGCCCCTGATCTCCTCCGAGTTCGAGATTTTCATCGATGCCCTGGACGTCGCCGTCCATTCGAACCGGGACAACGTCGAAATCCGCTATACGCTCGACGGGTCCGCGCCTTCGGCGACGTCCCCGCTCGCGAAAGGTCCCGTCCGGCTGAAGGACACGGCCGTGCTTTCGGCGCGCTGTTTTCGGGACGGGAAACCCGTGAGCGGCACGGCCCAAACAACGTTCACGAAGGTTGAGCCCCGGCCGGCCGAGAAAAGTATGCCAGCGCGGTCCGGCTTGGCATACGCCTACTATGAAGGGGAATGGGATGTCCTTCCCGATTTTTCCAAGATCCGGCCGGCCGACAAAGGGACGCAGGACGCGTTCGACCTCTCCAAGAAAAAACGCAAGGAGCGCTGCGGGATCGAGTTCACCGGCTACATCCGGATCCCCAAGGACGGCGTCTACGCATTCACCACGGAATCCGATGACGGGAGCCGCCTCTACATCGGCGGCAACCTGGTCGTTGACAATGACGGTTTACACGGCATGCGGGCCCGGCGCGGCGTCATCGCCTTGGGGGCCGGGCTTCATCCGATCCGGGTCGGCGTTTTCAACAAAACGGGCGGTGACGGCCTAGCCGTAACCTGGCAGGGGCCGGGCTTCGGCCGTCAAGCGGTTCCCGCGACCGCGCTCTTCCACAAACCATGAGACGGTGACGCGGACCGCGTAAGCGTTCGGGCTGAAATGCGCCGGAAAGAAATCTTACTTCTTGCGGCCGTTCTTCTTGTTGGGGGTTTTTTGCGGATTTTTCATCTGGGGACGATGTTTTTCAACGGCGACGAGCCCATGCATCAGATCCGAATATCCTATCAACCCCTCGCCTATGTCTTTCGAAACAACAACGGCCCTCTGTTCTCGATCCTGGTCCATTTTCTTCTTCCCCTTGGCTCTCTCGAGGTCATGGCCAGGCTGGTCCCGTTTTTAACCGGCGTCCTGGCGATCGCCGTCACGTTTTTCCTGGGCCGGGCGCTGTTTTCGAGGGCGGTCGGGCTGACCGCCGCTTTTCTCGTGGCCTGCAGCCACCTTCTCATATTTTATTCTCAGAATAGCCGGACTTACGCGCTCTTGACTTTACTTTTCCTTCTTTCTTTTTATTATCTTCACAAAGCCGTCCGGGATGGGGACGCGCGATCTTGGGGATTCTACGGGTTGACGCTCTGCCTTTGCCTTTACAATCATACCATCGCTTTTCTCATTCTGCCTCCCTATGCTTTGTATGTCGGATTCGTCTGGCTGGAAAACAAAATGGTGTCGAAGGCCGGCGGACAGGATTCCCTTCATCCCCGGACCATTCGGCGTTTTGTCGTCTGGACGGCCGCGGCGGCGGGGCTGGCGGCCCTGCTTTATCTTCCATGCGCTTGGATGCTGGATATGTTCTTAGGGTCCTTCCGGCGCGGGCTTTCTCATCCCCAGGATTACGTGGCTCTGACCCTGCGGGAGATCCGCAACATCCTTCAAGTCGAGATCTCTCCGACGATCACGGCCATCTTCGTCCTGACGCTGATTTTGTTCGCCGTGGGTTTATTGACCCGGCTCAAGACATATCGGCGGGAATCACTGTTAGTTGCGGCCACCGTCGTTTTCCCCTGGCTTGTGTTTTTTCTGGGCAAGCCGCGGGCCAACGACGTTTTCTCGCTCTATCGATATCTTCAGTTCCTTCTCCCGCTGATGTTTATCATGGCCGCCCGCGGTATCGATTTTCTTTCGTCCGGTGCCGCGGCGCTTGCGGCCCGTGCCAAAGGACACGGCCCCGCCGTCATTCGGGCCCTGGTGCGGATCGCCCTCGCGGTCGTTCTGGCGGCGGGGTACTTTATGAACTTGAGCGGTTATTATTATTCGGATTACTGGCGCCAGGGGTCTTATCGATTCGAACGCGAGGTCAAGGCGCTTTTTGAAGAGCGGGCCGACCGGGATGCGCTGTTGTATATCGATGCCTATCCGGTATCCTCCCTTCTTTTGATGATGAACCCTTTGGCGAAAGACCAACGGCCCGAGGAGACCGAGATCGCGGCGCGCGAGAATTATATCCGTCCGCCCGGCGCGCGTCCAGTCATGGTCCTTGTCCAGGAGTGGAGCTATTTTCTGAGTTTTGTCGGGAGTCGGAAAATCGAGATGTGGGCCCTTACGCCGCGCACGCCGGAAAAGACCGCGTCCCTGCGCGCGGCGTCGGCGAACGACGGCCGTCTCGAGGTCTTCGACCTCTCGAAATTCACGCTCCTCCGTTTCAAGAAGGACGAACGCTCCGTCGCCGAAAAAATGGCCGTCCTGGCCGAAATGCTGCCGTCCTGGCCCGACGGTGATTCGATCCTCCGCCGCCAGCGGCGCCTTTTCGCCGCCAAAGCTTATGTCATGACCCGGGATGTCCGGGACGCCATTCGTGAAGTCAGGGCTTTTGAAGACATCTCCGTGGACGAAAAGACCGAGGCCGCAAACGCCGGATCCCGGCCGGAACGTCTTCTCGGAGGTCTCCTGGGATTCAGCCCCGCGAAGCTTCGTGATATCTATGAACGGCGCGGTTTGGCCGAAGCCCAGAGCCTCTTCTTGATGCTCGGCAACAACCTGGTCGATGCCGGCCTTCTGCCCGACGCCGCGCTGGCGTACGAGGAAGTCGTTCGCCTCGGCCATGACCAGGACGCCCAGGTCCTCGATCGGTTGGTCACTCTCGGAGACCGTTTTGAACAATCAGGAAAACCCGAACAGGCCCTGAAGGTTTGGGAGGCCGCGTTTCGCCTGGACCCCAAGCGGAAGGATATTTCATCTCGCATTTCGCGAGTTCGGACCAAAGCGGCGGTTTCGCGTTGAAACGCCCGGGCCGCTGAACGCGTTATTTAATGACCCAAAGATGCAGCGGATACTCGACGTCGTTGTCCGCCCGGATGAATGCCGTGCGCGTGGGTTTCCAGGCGCCCATGGTGAAATAGCTGGATACGACACGGGCTCCGGGCTTGAGTGTTTTTTGAAGAATCGGCCGGAGGGCGAGGTTGATATCCTGGCTGATGAAGAGAACGACGACGTTCGCGTCCGACAGGTCATTGAGGTCGAGAACATCTCCCTGGCGAAACTCGATTTTATGTTCAACGCCCGCGTCCCGGGCGTTTTTTCGTGATTCTTCGATTCGCCTCGGGTCGAGGTCGATGCCGACTCCGTGCCGCGCGCCGAACGTCTTCACCGCTTCGATGACGATTCGGCCGTCGCCGGACCCCAGGTCGTAGACCGTATCCTTGGGAGAGATGTCAGCCAGCTTCAACATCGCCTCGACGATTTCCGGAGGGGTGGGGATGTAGCGGATAAAAATCTTGTCCGGAAAACGCTCGTCCTTTTCGCGGAGGTCGATGATGAGGTCCCGGCCGGTGTCGAGAGTGACCCGGCGGACCCGCGTGATGAGCTCAAAATTGTTCGGCCGGATTTCGGCCTCGACCTCGATTTCGGTCGTCCCGGCCGGAAGAACCAGGTCTTCGGGAATCCGGACGACGCGCTCGAACCCGAGCTTGGACACGGCCTGGCCGTTGATTTTAAGCGCGGCGCCATACCTCGGCATCAGGACCTTGATCGTCATGGCCCGGGGCGAGGGAATAAACGGCCGGGCTTGACCGGCGCCAGGACTAAAAAACGCGAAAAGAGTAAGAGCAACCTTGATTAAATCCGATCTTCCGTTCAGCCGCGCGTTCATGAGAACTCTCAGTGAGGCGTGGACTTTATCCCAATTCCCTCCTTAAGTAAAGAAGACGGGGTCTTATCTCAGGTCTGACCCCTGTTGATACGTTCGCGGCGCCAAACCCCGATTTTCAAATCGGGGTAAAAAGCGCCGCTCAGTATCAACCCTGAGCATACCCCGGGCTTCAGCCCGGGGAGTCGAATGGGTTGATATTCCCGAACGTATTCCGTATGATTTCCGGACGGGTTCATGGCGGTCAAAGAGATCCTTGATGGGTTTTTTAGGAAAATCCATCAATAGAGGTTGAATCATGAGCGTTTTCACGAAGAAAAGAGTCGTCCGCGGGATGATCCTCCTGCTCGTCGTCGCGGCCGTCTATCTCGGCTATACGAACCGGGAATACGTCGGCCAGCTTCCGATCGGTTGCGGCTTCAAGGCCGAAATCCTTTGCTCGGGCATCTTCACCTCGGGCCGGGACCCGAAAACGGTCGAGGCCGAAGACATCGGTTTCCATCCTCTCTTTAAAATCATCAAAGCGAAGGTGGACTACGAACATAAAAGCGTGACGGCGTCGCTTTTCGGTCTAGGCTTGTTCCAAAAAAAAGCGGTATATATCGAAGGTTTTGGGGCCGTCCTGCTTTCCGGGGTCCGCGAGGACGCCGTCCGCGCCTGGAAACCTACGATTCCCTCGTCCGAGCCGGCCCATCCCGAAGCCGTGGCTTGGCCGACGGGCGACCTCGTTCCGGAAGGATCCTTCCCGAGCGGAATCGACGAAGGCCGTCTCGACGCGACCGTTTCCGGACTTTTTCAAGAGCACAATCCCAATCATCTCCTCCGGACGCGGGCCGTGCTCGTCGTTTATGACGGCCGTATCGTTGCCGAGCGTTACGCCCCGGGATACGGTCCGGAAACGCGGTTGACCAGCTGGTCAGCGGCCAAGAGCGTCGGGAACGCGCTTATCGGGATCCTCTGCGGCCGGGGGAAACTCGATATCTTCAAACCCGCTCCCGTGCCCGAGTGGCAGGCGCCCGGCGACCCGCGACAGGCGATTTCCGTGGATCAGCTTCTGAGGATGAGCTCGGGGCTCGAATGGTTCGAAGCCTACGCGGACCATCCCATCTCGGATGTTAATCGGATGCTGTTCACGGTCCCGGACATGGCCGGGTTTGCCGCGAAGAAACCGCTCGCGGCCGAACCGGGGACGAAATGGGAATATTCCTCGGGAACGTCGCTCCTCTTAAGCCGGATCATCAGGAACGTCCTCGGCAGCCCGAACGAATATTGGGCGTTCCCGCGGCGGGAGCTGTTCAATAAAATCGGAATGCGTAGCGCGGTCCTGGAATGCGATGCGTCGGGGACTTTTATCACGAGCTCTTTGCTGTATGCTACGGCGCGCGATTTCGCCCGGTTCGGACTGCTTTATCTCAATGACGGCGTCTGGCAGGGCGAGCGGATCCTGCCCGAAGGTTGGGTTGCGTATTCGACCACACTGACGCCGCCCGCAGCGCTCGGACAGTATGGAGCCCAATTCTGGTTGAATAAAGGAACTCCCGCGAAACCAGAAGGCCGGCTATTCCCGCGCCTGCCGCAGGACTTCTTCAGTTGCGAGGGATATCAAGGCCAGATGATCGCCGTCATTCCCTCGCGCAAGCTCGTCGTCGTCCGGTTGGGAATGACGTACGACGACAACTGGGGGATGGGAAAATTCCTCGAAGACGTTCTCGCCGCGATAAAATAGAATGCGGGGCCTAGAAGCCGGGTCAGACCTAGGCCTGACCCCAGTTTCTAGGCCCCGGTTTTTACGGACTCAACCTTTTTTCGGGATCGGCAGCACGCCCGCCAT
>JBGOYP010000100.1:0-7747 GCA_041479785.1 Candidatus Aminicenantia bacterium
CACCGTCCGCAACATCGGCCTGACCGACGCCACCGCCGCGGGAATAGTCAAGCTGACCGGCAATCCGCGCTTCGTCTATGACTCCTATCGCCGCCTCGTCGAAATGTTCGGCTCCGTGGTCCTCGGCATCCGCGACGAAGCTTTCGAGGAGCCGCTCAAAGACTACAAGGCGAAAAAAAGCTATAAGCTCGACACCGAAATGACCGCCGACGACTGGAAGGCCATCACCGAGACCTTCAAGACCGTCGTGAAGCGCGAGAAAGGCTTCGATTTCCCCCAGGACCCGTTCAAACAGCTCGAGCTCGCGACCGAGGCCGTCTTCAAATCCTGGAACGGCAAGCGCGCCGTCGATTACCGCCGCCAAACCGGCATCCCCGACGACCTGGGCACGGCCGTCAACATTGTCACGATGGTCTTCGGCAACATGGGCGACGACTCGGGCACGGGCGTGGCTTTCACGCGCGACCCTGCGACGGGCGAGCGGAAGATGTACGGCGATTATCTGCTCAACGCTCAGGGCGAAGACGTCGTAGCCGGGATCCGCAATACCCGGAAGATCGACCACCTGGCCAAAGACATGCCCCAGGTCTATCAACAATTCCTCGACATCACGGCCAAGCTGGAAAAGCATTATCGCGAGATGCAGGACGTCGAGTTCACGATCGAGCGCGGCAAACTCTGGATGCTCCAGACGCGCAACGGCAAGCGGACGGCCAAGTCGGCCGTCAAGATTGCCGTGGATATGGCGAACGAGGGCTTGATCACCAAGGACGAAGCCGTCCTGCGCGTCACCCCGGAACAGGTGGACACGCTCCTCCATCCCCAGTTCGACGAAAAAGCCAAAGATGCCGCCGAGAAAGAAGGGCGGCTATACGCCAAGGGCGTGAACGCCTCGCCCGGGGCGGCCGTCGGCCAGGTCTATTTCGACGCGGACACGGCCGAAAAAATGGGGAAGGGCGAGAAAAAGGACGTCATCATGGTCCGGCCGTTCACCAAGCCCGATGACGTTCATGGGATGATCGCCTCCCGGGGAATCCTGACGAGCGAGGGCGGCGCGACGTCCCACGCGGCGGTCGTCGCCCGCCAGTTCGGGGTCCCCTGCATCGTCGGCGCGGCATCCATTAAGATCGACCTCGACAAACGGTTGATGTCGGTCGAGGGGAACGTGGTCAAGGAAGCCGAATGGATCTCTGTTGACGGCGGGACCGGCAAGGTTTTCCTCGGCAAGATCCCCACGGTCATGCCCTCGATCGAGGAGCAGACCGACCTGCTGGCCCTGCTCAAATGGGCCGATGAGATATGCGCCCGGCCTGGCCTGCGGAAGGTCCCCGAGGGCTGGCCGTCGCGCGGCCTCCAGGTCTGGGCGAACGCCGACTACCCCAAGGACGCCCGCCGCGCCCGGTCTTACGGCGCCGTCGGCATCGGTTTGTGCCGGACCGAGCACATGTTTTTTGAGCCCGAGCGCCTGCCGATCGTCCAGCGCATGATCCTGGCCGACTCGACCGAAGAGCGGACCAAAGCCCTGGACGAGCTCCTGCCGTTCCAGCGCTCGGACTTCGAGGGCCTGTTTGAAGCGATGGACGGCTACCCGGTCATCATCCGCCTCATAGACCCGCCCCTACATGAATTCTTGCCGTCGGCCGAGGAGCTTCAGGAAAAAATCATTACCAAGCGGATCGAATCCCTGTCTTCTTATATCCTAGGCAAAGGCGAGAGCAAAGAGGTCCACGGCCTCGAAAAAATCCTTAAGGCCGTCGAGGCGCTGCACGAGTCCAACCCGATGATGGGCCTGCGCGGCGTGCGCCTGAGCATCGTCATGCCCGAGATCGTCGAGATGCAGGTCCGGGCGGTCTTCGAAGCCGGCTGTAACGTCACGAAGCGCGGCGTCAAGGCCAAGCCCGAGGTCATGATCCCGTTGACGGGCACGGTCAAGGAGCTCGAGTGGATCCAGCCGCGGCTGAAAAAGATCGCGGAAAAGGTCATGGGCGAGAAGGGCGTGTCCTTCCCATACAAGTTCGGGACGATGATCGAGATTCCGCGGGCGGCCGTGACGGCCGGCGAAATCGCCAACCTGGCCGAATTCTTCTCGTTCGGGACCAACGACCTGACCCAGATGACCTTCGGCTATTCGCGGGACGACGCCGAGCGCAATTTCCTGGTGACATACGTCGAGCAAGGCATCCTGCCCAAGAATCCCTTCCAGACGATCGACCGCGGCGGCGTCGGCCGGTTGATGAAAATGACCGTGGAAGAAGGCCGCAAGACGCGGCCGGACTTAGAGGTGGGGATTTGCGGCGAGCACGGCGGCGACCCCGATTCGATCGAATGGTGCCACATGATCGGCCAGAACTATGTGTCCTGCTCTCCGTTCCGCGTGCCGATCGCGAGGCTGGCCGCGGCCCACGTCGCCCTTAAGCATTCAGGCAAATCGCTCGCAGGAGATAAGTGAGCGTGTCGTTGCGAACGAGCCTTGCGACGTGGCAATCTCACAAGCTGGAGTGATTGCCACAGCACAAAGTGCTTCGCAATGACATTTTTCCTATTGTCGTCCCGAGGCTCTTGCCCAGACAACGACCTTTTGGTCGTCCCGAGGAGCGCAGCGACGTAGGGATCACACCTTTTACTTATGCCGTATCATCACCAGCGATTTGCCGGCGAAATTTTCGCCCGCCTTATCCAGCGTCACGTTCCAATAAATGTGGCGCGTCGGCGTGAAAACGAAACCCACCTTGGCCGGGGTCGCGACGCCGTTCCAGCCGTAGCGGACGGTCAACGCATAATTCCCGTCGGCGTCCGTCATCGTCGTTCCGCCGCCGTTCGAGAAGATCATCTTAACGCCCTCGACCGGGAGGCCGTCGGACGTCTTGACCTGTCCGGAGATTGTCGGAGTGTCCAGGCGCGTGAAATCCAGCCCCATTTGGTTTACGGTGTTCGTAATGCTTCGGCTGGAAGGAGAGAACGGGGTGTCGCCCGGATTCGGGGTGATCGTCCCCGACCAGCCCGCCGGGATCTGACGGGTGAAGTTTCCGCCGGCGTCGGTCGTGACGCTTCCCTGTCCGTTGGACAAAGTCATCGTTATGCCTTGAATGCCGTCGCCGGCCGGGGTCCTGACGCTTCCCGAGATCGTGACGAGCGTCGATATTGCCGCGAAATTTTCGCCGGCTTTATCTGCCGACACGTTTGAATAGCTTCGGTTGGAGGGCGTGAAGCTGAAATTCGCCTTCGCCGGGGTCGCGAAGCCGCTCCAGCCCGCCGGGACCTGATAGGTGTAATTTCCGGCGGCGTCGGTCGTGACGCTACCCTGTACATTGGACAAGGTCAACGTTACGCTCTGAACGCCGTTGCCGGCCGGGGTCCGGACGCTTCCCGAAATCGTGACGAGCGTCGATATTGCCGCGAAATTTTCGCCGCTCTTATCCGCCGACACGTTCGAATAGCTCCGGTTGGATGGAGTGAAACTGAAGTTTGCTTTCGCCGGAGTGGCCGTCCCGCTCCAGCCGGCGTTCACCATCAGCGAATATCGGCCGTTGGCGTCCGTCGTCGTCGACCCGCCGCCGTTCGAAAAGACCAGCGTCACGCCCGCGAGCGGGATTCCGGCGCTCGTCTTGATCTCCCCATAGATCACGGGATTATTCTGGCGCAAGTAATCCTGGCTTGACTGGTTCGCGGCGATATTTGAATAGCTTCGATTGGCGGGCGAGAATGCCAGGTTGGCAAGGGTCGGAGTGATCGTCCCGGACCAGCCGGACGGAAGCGTGAGAACGTAGTTGCCGTTTGCGTCGGTCGTCGCGTTCCCTTGTCCGTCGGATGGGGCGAGGGTCACGCCCTGTATGCCCTGACCCGTCGAGGTCTTAATGTTTCCCGCCATGATCAGTAATAACGCCCCCGCGTAGTTTTCGGACGAGAGGCCGGCGGAGACGTTCGCGTAGCTTCGGGACGACGGCGCAAAGATATAACCCGTTTTCGCCGGTGTGACTGTCCCCGATGAGCCCGATATAACCTGGAACGAATAAGCGCCGTTGGCGTCCGTCGTCGCGAGTGTTTGGCCGTCGGATAATGTCAAGGCCACACCGGGAATGCCTTGGCCTCCCGTGGTCTTGACGCTCCCCGCGAGCGTTATCATGATTATTTTCGCACTATAGTGCTCGGCCGCCTGGTCGGATGTCAGATTCGAATAGCTTCGGCTCGCCGGCGTGAACGTGTAAGCGGTTTTCGTAGGGGTCGCCGTTCCGCTCCACCCGTTGCTGACCATCAGCGAATAGCGGCCGTTCGCGTCCGTCGTCGCGGTTTCGGCCCCGTTCGAGAATGTCAGCGTCACACCTTCGACCGCGGTCCCGGAGTCGGTCTTAATCTCGCCGGATATCACGGGATTGTTCAACCGCGTAAAATCCTGAGCCGTCTGATTCGCGGTGATATTCGCGTAGCTCCGGTTCGATGGGGAGAACGTAATATTGGCCAGGCTCGGCGTGACCGTCCCCGTCCAGCCAAGCGTAACCTCGAAAGAGTAATTTCCGTTTGCGTCCGTCGTCACGCTTCCTTTGCCGCCGGAGAACGTCATTGTTACGCCCTGGACGCCCTGGCCTGCTGCGGTCTTGACGGTCCCCAAAATTATCGGCGGAGGAATGGCGGTATAATTCTCCGCCGATTGGTCCGCGGTCAGGTTCGAATAGCTCCGATTGGAAGGTGAAAACGTAAATTTCGTTTTAGACGGCGTGACCGTCCCCGTCCAACCGGCCGCGACTTCGAACGAATAATTGCCGTTCGCGTCCGACGTCAAGCTCGCTAGCCCACCGGACGGCGTCAGTGTCACGCCCTGGACGCCCTCGCCGGCGGCGGTCTTAATGGTCCCTGAAATTATCGGCGGAGGAGTGGCGGTATAATTCTCCGCCGATTGGTCCGCGGTCAGATTTGAATAGCTCCGATTGGAGGGTGAAAAGGTATATTTTATTTTAGCCGGCGTCGCCGTCCCGCCCCATCCATAGCTCACCGTAATGGAATAGCGGCCGTTGGCATCCGTCGTCGCGGGTCCGCCGTTGTTCGAGAATGTCACTCTCACGCCCTCGACCGCGGTTCCGGCGCTTGTCTTGATTTCGCCCGAGATCACAGGATTATTCAGGCGTGTAAAATCCTGCCCCGATTGGGCGGCTGTCACGTTTGTGTAGCTTTTGTTGGACGGTGAGAGTGTGAAATTGGCCAAGGTCGGCGTGACCGTTCCCGACCAGCCCGGGGCGACCTCGAATGAATAATTGCCTTTCGCGTCCGTTGTCACACTCGCTAACCCGCCGGACGGCGTCAATGTCACGCCCTGAACGGCCTGGCCGGCGGCGGTCTTGACGGTCCCCGATATCGTCGGAGGCGGGGTGGCGGTATAATTCTCGGCCGATTGGTCCGCGGTCAGGTTCGAATAGCTCCGGTTGGAAGGTGAAAAGGCATATTTTGTTTTAGTTGGCGTCGCCGTCCCGCTCCACCCATAACTTACTGTTTTGGTATAGCGGCCGTTCGCGTCCGACGTCGCGGTCCCGTCGCTGTTTGAAAAGGTCACTGTCACGCCCTCGACCGCGGTTCCGGCGCTAGTCTTGACCTCACCGGAGATGACAGGATTGTTCAGGCGCGTAAAATCCTGCCCCGATTGTGCGGCTGTCACGTTTGTAAAGCTACGGCTGGATGGCGAGAAAGTGTAGCTGGTCAAGGTCGGCGTGACCGTTCCCGACCAGCCCGATGTGACATCCAGAGAATAGAAGCCGTTCGCGTCCGTGGTGACGGTTCCCTGAATGCCCGAGAACGTCAGCGAAACTCCCTGGACGGCTTGGCCCGCGGAAGTCTTGATATTTCCGGATATCGTGAATTTAGGCAGCAGGACCGAGATCGTGGCCGTATTGCTGTCCGTATTTCCGAACGAGTTGCTGACTCTCGCCCAATAATCGGTCCTCTGCGTTAGCGCGGGCGTCGTATAGCTATTCGATGTCGCTCCCGAGACCGGATTCGATGTGTACCCGCTTGTCCCCGTGTACCATTGATAGGTGATAGGCTCGGTCCCCGCCGCGGAAACATTCAGGGCCGTCGCCTGGCCGCTCTGGATTGTCTGGCTTTGAGGTTGCGTAGTGATGGCCGGGGCCGTGCCGCCTTGATATTCGAATGCGCCGATGTCATATGCCGTTCCCGACGGCCGTGCGTTGTTGTCGTAGTCGTCCCGAACGTCGGATACTGTCGCTCCGGCATTGATGCAGGGCGAGTTGGATTTCAAATGGTAATTGTCGTGGGCAGGATCCGTGAATTGGGGATTGATTCCCCAGAGATCGTTAGTAAAAGGCGTTCCTCCGGGGATGCTGCCATCGGTGTTATAGGCGCAATTGTTTCCTATATCCAAACCGGAGTATGTTGTGCCTTCTAGCAATACAGCTTTAAAAACTTGATTATAAATAATGTTGTTTTTGACTATCGAATTGGGACAATATCGTATATCAATTCCCACGGGCCAAATAGAAGGATTAAATGAAAGCATCCCCACGAAGACATTATTTTGTATATTTAAGTTATGGACGTTCCATCCACTCGGACTTTCGCCTGTATACGTCCCACTATGAGAAATTACGATATTATTGCGGATGGTAAGAAAGCTGCAATCAGCTATCGTAAATCCCCGGCCAGTGGCGGTGCCATCTTTATAAACCGGAAGAAATATAAAATTTTTCTCGAATAATATATTAGACGCTGCCGTATGCCATTGATCGGCCCACGTTTGAAACGCATCGATGTGAGGAGAATAGCCTTGGTTTTCAGGGTCATCGTATTTAATATCATGAATATAATTGCCTCGAAAAATATGTCCGGAACCAAAAAAACGCATACCATCGGCATCGACGGAGTTAGGAAGCTCTGGAGGAGGAATACATATAGACCCCCATACTTCATTATATTCAACAAGATGCCCATTTCCATGTATTTCTATCCCTACCATTCCGTTTCGATTGCATCTATTAAATCTGATAATACAGTTTGCCGATTCTTGTCTTAAACAAATCCCTCCTCGCGGACAATAATACATATAATTATTCTCGAGAATACAATATTTGCCGGTAACCCATATTCCATATCCAATTTCGTATACGGAAGGTAATATTGGAGGGGCCGTTATCTTAAATCCATTAATATGAATGTAATCGGCCTCGATCGTGAACCCCTGGCACTCTACGATGCCATCCGCCGTGTAGCTGACCATCGAACCGCTTGCTCCCGACCGGGTAATTATTATTCTTTCAGGGTAAACCCCGGCCGCGACAATGACCGTATCGCCCGCGAGCATGGTATTGGCGGCTTTCTGGATAGTCTTCCAGGGAAAAGATCGCGTCCCGGAGTGAGAGTCGCTGCCCCGAGAGCCGTCAACGTAATAGACGATTCTGGCATTTATGGTCACCGCAAAAAACATTAAAAATAAACAAAATATCGGATGTCTCATTCTCTTCATTAGAGATTCTTCTTATATTCATATTAACAAGTTTCAACAAAAAGTGCCATTTAGTGTTAACCGCTATATTATTAATAGGATGCGAGAGGGCGGGGCGATGAGGATTAAAAGCTAGATAAGCTCGGCTCGCCTATCCTTACTTTTTTCTAATCCCAGGATATGTTTTAAAAGTTATGTCACTTCCATAACCGGTTCCCGCCGAGTTTGTGGCATAAGCCCGGACATGATATGTCGTATTCGGCGTCAATCCGGTCATCATATTCTTGAAAGAACCTGTCCCTG
>JBGOYP010000101.1:0-7744 GCA_041479785.1 Candidatus Aminicenantia bacterium
ATCTCGATCGGCCGGTCGTGCGTCAAAACGAAATCGCAGAGCTTCCCGATGCCCTCGCCGTCCTCTTTCATGATGGGCGCGTCTTTTTTGTTCGAACTTGTGGCGACGACCACCTCGAGATTATCGAGGAGGAGGTCATGGAGGGGCGTATAGGGGAGCATGACTCCGACCTCGTCCAAGTTCGGGGCGATGCCGGGAATGTCGATTTTCTTTTTCAGAAGGACGATCGGCCGTCGCTCGGAGAGGAGCAGCCGCTTTTCTTCAGACCCGAGATGGGCGTATCGGGTCACGGCCGCAATGTCGCGGGCCATGAGGGCTAGGGGCTTGGTAGCCCGCGACTTGACCTTTCTCAGGCGCCGGACGGCCGCGGGATTCAGGGGGTCGCACATGAGATGGAATCCGCCGAGCCCTTTGACCGCGACGACCCGGCCGTCCCGGATGAGCGCGGCGGCGCGCTCGATTCCTCCGGGTCGATCGCTCCCAGTCTTGGCCTCATAGAGGCGGACGGACGGACCGCAGCGTGGGCAGGCGATCGGTTGGGCGTGATAGCGGCGGTCGAGAGGGTTGCGATATTCGGCCTCGCAGTCGGAACACATCGGAAACCCGGCCATGGCCGTGTTCGGCCGGTCATAGGGGAGCGACCGGACGATCGTGTAACGCGGGCCGCAGTCCGTGCAGTTCGTGAAGGGATACCGATAACGGCGGTCGTTCGGGTTTCGGATATCGGCGCGACAGGACGGGCAGGTTGCGATATCGGGCGCGATGAACACGAATCCCTCGCCGCCGCGGGACTTTTTGACCGTGAACGCTTTAAACCCGCAGACCGCGGTCCGTTTGAACGACAGGCGTTCGATTTGGGCGAGAGGCGGGGCGCTCTGGACGATCTCCGCGAGAAACGGCTCAAAAGAGTTTTCGCGGCCGGCTTCGACGTGGATCTCGACACCCCGGCCGGCGTTCTTGACCCATCCCGTGAAACCGTGGCGCAGGGCCAGCCGGTAGATGAACGGCCGGAAGCCGACACCCTGGACGACGCCGAAAACCGTGATCCGGAGGGCGCAGCCGCTCATCGAACGTCGTTCCGGCGGCCGCGAAGGCTGTAGGGACAACCGCAGTAATTCTGGCGGTAAAGGCCGTACCGGCGACTGATCTCCACGGACTTGCGATATCCGTCCTTCTTCTTGAAATCGGCCTCGAGAAATCGCAGGCCGTATTTCCGGCCCGTGAGGCGGCCGATCCGGTTGAGGACATCGGCCTTTTTCCACGGACTGACGCTCATGATCGTCGTGAACGCGGGGAAGCCGGTTTCGACGGCCCGGCGGGCCGTTCTCTCGAGGCGGACGGCGTAGCAAATATCGCAGCGGCGGCCTTTTTCGGGGTCGTCTTTGAATTTTCGCGTCAAAGATTCCCAGACCGTGAAATCGCGCTCTCCTTCGATGAGGGCGAAATCGAGGAGCTCCCGGACTTTCCTCGTTTCCGCAAGGCGAAGGGCGTATTCGTCCTCGGGCCAGATGTTAGGATTATAAAAAAATCCCGTGACGTCGTAATCCTTTAGGAGGAGGTCGACGACGTAGGACGCGTCGGGAGCGCAGCAGATGTGGGCTAGGATCCGGGGCCGGGCCGGTTCGTCATTTGAGGCGTTCGATCTCATTCTTGTAAGACAAAATATTGCGGTTCAGCTTGTCGATTTGGACGTAGAGCTCCAGGACCTCCTTGTGGTCCGGACGGGATTCGTCGACCAGGGCTCCGGCCTTTGCGAATTGGTCCGATTTCTGTTTTTCGACGGAACTTCTCGCGCTCTGGAGGGAGCCGACCTTCTGATTTCGCTCCTGGACCTCTTTTTTGAGGCGCCGTTCTTCGTCTTTGGAGGCCTGGACCGCGGCGGCGTCCGGTTGGGCGTTTTTGTCTTCGGGCCGTTGGAGTTGTTTGGTTTTCTGGCGCGCCGCGTCCAACTGCGCCTGGACATCGCGGAGCTCCGTCGTCATCCGGTCCAATTCAGCCTTCAGGCCGGCGTCCTCTTTGGTCAGCCGGTCGAGGTCCTGAAAATGGGGCTCGTAGGCCTCGCCGGGAATGCGGACGGACCAAGCTCGCTCGCCCAAATCTTTGCGGAGATCGTCTTTCCGCCGCTGTTCGCGGTTGACCTTGAACTGGAGTTGGGCCCGTTTCATCCGTTTCTTCGCTCCCGAGAGGAACTCATTGACCCGCTCTCTCAACTCTTTATCCCGGAGGAAGATGAACGCCAGAAGCAGGACGATCACGCATAGCATGAACCAAAAGATCCAGAAGGGAAGGCCTTCGCGGGGGATCGGCGGCATGTCCTGGATGACCATGATCCGGCTCCTTTTATTCTATTTACCGGTTATTCTATTTAACGGAGAATAAGCGGGCTGCGGATGCTATTTTTGAAAATGAGAGAGCGCAGGTCGAACGGATTGGCGGGGAGCGGCGGCCGGTAGTTAAGCATGGCGGTCTCGATAAGATACAACGCCGCCGGGAGGTTTTCCCGAAAGATCCCGTCGATATCCTCTTGACGGTTGAAAAATCCGCCTCCGAGCTCGTCGAGGGGGGTGGTCTCGACCGTGAAGGACGGCGCGCCGTTGGTCGCGAACGCCCAATCCGTCAGGTCGCCGTTGGTCGGATACATGAGGGGGCTGTACGATTGCGCATAATCGTAGAGACGGCCCCCCACCGCCTCGATCCTTCGTGACATTTCCGCGGCCATATCGTGGAGGAGCGCGGCTTTGTCCGTCGGCTTCAACGTATATCCCCAGGGATACAAGATGACCTGGGAAAAGCTATGGTAGGAGAGGACGGCCTGGAAGTCCTTGCGAAGGAAGAGGTCGCGGACGGCCTTCGTCTCGGGCTCGGAGAACGCCGCAGGTCCGCGATAGTCCTCGCGGTTCGGGTTGCCGCTCGACCCGCTGTTGTCCACGCCCCATTGGAAACCGTAGTTCCGGTTAATGTCCACGCCGTAAGTACCGTCGCCCACGTCCCGGCGGTTCTTCCGCCAGTAGCGGTAAACGTGGATCGAAAATTCGAGTCCGTCCGGGTTCACGAGGGGAACGATCCAGATTTCGCTCGCATCCACGAGACGCCGGACGGCGGGGTCGTCGGCATAGTTCTCGGCCAGGTATTTCCCGAGCAGGAAGGGCACTTCGACCGAGATCCACTCCCGGGCGTGGTGACAGCCGAGAAACAGGACCTCGGGTTCGTTTTCGTCGACCGCGACATTGTTCGAGATCTTCATCGCGTAGATGCGGCGTTTTTCCCAGGAGTCGCCGAGGACGAACACTTTGACGATGGCGGGGTATTTGCTCTGGAGGGCCATCATCTCGGCTTCGAGCTCGGCGTAGGAGTGATAAGCACCGTTCCCTCCGCTTTGAGGGAGGACGACCTGCCCGACCGCGGAAAGCGGCCGGGTTCCTATAAGAACGGCGAGGCTGACGAGGACCGCGGACGTCCGTTTCATGATGGTCTCAAATTATAGAACAAACCCCATGGACAATGCGAATCTCTTCACGACGAGGTCGGCTCCCGAGCCCGATTCGCGGCCGATCATGATCCCTAAATCCAGGTGGAGAAATTTCAAATCAAGGCCGTTCCCCAGGGTGAAGTCGAGGTAGGCCGATTTCGGGATTTTCATCGGCTGCGGGTCGTAAACGACGCCGATCCGAACGGGAATCCAGGCCGGTCCTCCGAACAACGAGAACTCGGCCCTATACTCCGCGCCGGCCGAAACCTTGACGATGTCCTTGAAGTCCCGAGGGTCGGCGTCTCCGAAGAAAGTCGCCCGGTATTTCGACCAGGCATAATAGGTGACGTCGGCGGCGATCGTGAACGGGGTAAAAATGGTCCAGCTGGCCCCCATCCCGGCGACGAGCGGCTGGCGGAATTCGTCGGTCGCCGAATCAGGGATCGATATTTCGGTGACGCCTCCCGCCGAATCGTAGCGGAGGTCGCTGCGGCTGTCGCACGTCTTGACGAACGGCGCCCGGACGACGACGGCGAGACGAAGGGTCTTCGCAATGTCGTAAACGATCCCGGCGTTGACGGACGTTCCCTCGAAATTGCGGACTTTATGGTCGAGGATCTGATACGTCCCGCCGTCGCCCGCCCACTGCTCGAGCCATTGGCGGTCGAGCTTGCCCCGGATGATGTTCAAGCCCAGGCCGAGACTCAAGCGCGAACCGATTTTCCGGGCGAGGGCGAAATTAAAATCCCGCAGGATCCCGCTCTGAGTGAAGGTATCTTGTTCGAGAAGTCTCCCCTGGCTGGATTTAGCTTGGTATTCGGCCGTCGGACGGTTGTAAATTTCGGGCGCGGAGACGCTGACGCCCAAAGCCCAACCCCCGAGGCGGAGCGACACCCCTCCGAAATCCAGTCCGTAGATGGAAAGGTCGATGTTCCCCCGGCTACCGAGGACGCCGGTATTGACCGGACCATATTTGCTGAAGGCCTCGACGCGATAATATCCACCGGCCGCGACGGTGAACGTGGGCAGAAAGGACAGGAGCGCCGGGTTGACGGGCCCGGCGGACGCATCCCGGGCTAGCGTGAAGGCCGTCTGGCCGCGCCCGAGAGCGGCGGCGCTCAAATAGGGAAACGTATTCCACGTCCCGACGGGAGCTTCCTCCTGATACTGGCCAAGGGCCAGTTGGGCCCAGGACGGCCGGACGGACACGCCCACGGCGATGGCCGACAGAAAAAAAACCATCGCGGACCGCCATTTTTTCATAGGCACGATTGTAATGGGTTTTGAACTTGTTTGCAAATGCGGGGCCGCTTGTGTTAATAAAATATCCCATGCGAGGACCCGCTATGGACAACCGGAGAAGAATCAAGATCGTCGGCACGGGATTTTACGTCCCCGATCAGATCCTGACCAACGCCGACCTGGAGAAAATGGTCGATACGACGGACGAATGGATCACGACCCGGACGGGGGTCAAGACGCGCCATATCGCGAGGTCGGACCAAGCCGCGTCCGACTTGTGTCTCGAAGCGGCGCGCCGCGCCCTCAAGAACGCCCATCTTGAGGTCAAGGACATCGACCTGATCATCGTTGCCAATAATACCCCGGACACGATCTTCCCGGCCACGTCCTGTTACGTCCAGGCCGGCCTTCAAGCGGGAAACATCCCGGCGCTCGATGTCGTCGCCGGGTGCACCGGGTTCCTCTACGCGATGATCGTCGCCGAGGGCCTCATCCTCGCCGGGACGGCGCGACGGATCCTCTTGATCGGTGGGGAAGTGTTGACCAAGGTGACCAATTGGAAGGACCGGACGACCTGTATTCTGTTCGGAGACGGGGCCGGAGCGGTCATCCTCGAGGAAAGCCGCGACGAATCCGGGATGTTGGCTTCGTACTGGAGAGCGGATGGGACGCTGACCTCTCTCTTAAAGATACCCGCCGGCGGGACGCGCCTTCCCGCGTCCGTGCAGACCGTGGCCGAGAACCTTCACTACATTTACATGAAAGGGAACGAAGTCTTCAAACATGCCGTCAAGCGTATGGGCGAAGCCGCGGAGGAAGTCCTCAAGAAGGCGGGCCTGACGAAAGCCGACATCGATGTTTTCATCCCGCACCAGGCGAATATCCGCATCATCAAAGCCGGCAGGGAGAGATTGGGCCTGCCCGAAGAGAAGGTCTATACAAACGTCGACCGCTACGGCAACGTCTCCGTAGCCACGCTTCCGATCGCCATCCATGAACTCCGGCAAGCCAAAAAGCTGAAGCCGGGCACGCTTATGCTCCTGGACGCCTTCGGCGCCGGCTTCACCTGGGCGGCGATTCTCTACCGCTGGTAAACGCCGCCCAATTATTTTTCGGCCAGGAGCTTCCGGGTCCATTGGGCGAGCGTCTCCCCGCCCATCATTCCGACTTGGGTATAGCGGACGCGGCCGGTTTTATCGATGATGAAGGTCGTCGGGATGGCGTCGATCGGGCCGTAATCGCGGACGATTTTTTCCGTGAACATGGCTACGGGATATGTCATCTTGTTTTTATTGACAAACGCTTGAACCTGCGCGGCCGGAATATTGTCCACCGAGACGCCGACAATCTCCAACCCCGTCGCTTTGTTCTGGTTGTAGAACTCGACGAAGTCGGGGATCTCCGCCCGGCACGGAGGGCACCATGTCGCCCAGAAGTTCAGGACGACGATTTTTCCCCGGAGGTCGGCCAGCGAGATTGTTTTTCCGCTCAGGTCCTTGAGGGCAAACGCCGGGGCCGGCATGTTCGGGACGATCTGGGCGGTGGGCGCGGCCGCAGCCGCGCCGAGGATCAAGACTATGGTCAACAAAGCCGTTTTTTTCACGCGAGACGCTCCTTATTTGGCTAATATCATATATATATTATAGGAATTATAGGAGAAGGGCAATAGAGATGGCCCGGCGCCGTATCGAATTCCGCAATCCGAATGCGATTCGGATACGGGAAACGAGTTCAAAGACTTGTTTTTTGTCGTCGTTGGGATTAATCTAAATGATGATAGCTGGAATTGATGGAATTCCGGTCGGGGGCGTTTCGTGAAGGAAAAATATTTTCCCCTTTCAGTCAAGTTGTGCGGCGACACGGCCGGCGCAAACGGCTATCTCATCATGGATCGGGCCTCGGAAGAGCTGGCCACCGCGATCAAGACGGTCGCCGCCGGAGGATTATATTTGAGCCCGGGCATCGCCGGCCTTGTGGGAAGGCTTCCGTCATGAAACGAGGAAGGGTCAAAAGATGAGGAAACAAAAAGAACGGACGGATAAGATCCAGCGTGTCGGCCGCAAGACGGTCGATAAGGATATCCCCGAGAAAAAGAGCGCGGAGGAAACGCAGCATCAAAGCGAAGAGAGATACCGCATCACGATGATGAGTGTCGGCGACGGCGTGATCGCCACCGACACTGAAGGACGGGTGGAGTTGCTGAATCCGGCGGCCGAGGCGCTGACCGGCTGGCGGCAGGAGGAAGCCCGCAGCAAGCCGCTGGAAGAGGTCTTCCGCATTATCAACGAAGAGACGCGCCAAACTGTTGAAAATCCGGTGCGCCGGACGATGCGGGAGGGCCTGGTGGTGGGCTTGGCCAATCATTCAGTGCTCATCGCCAAGGACGGCTCGGAACATCCCATCGCCGACAGCGGCGCGCCCATCCGCAACGCAAATGGCGAGATCACCGGAGTGGTGCTTGTCTTCCGCGACCAGACCCAGGAACGGGCGGCGCACAGGGCACTGGCGGAAAGCGAGCGCAAGTTTCGTGATACCGTAAGATTCCTGGATGAAGGATATTATAGTTGCACTATAGAGGGGCACGTCCTTGATCACAATATGGCATTCAATCGGATTCTCGGCTTTGACCTCGCCCAGAATCTAAAAGGAGCAAAATTACCCGACTTTTGGCAGAATCCGGATGACAGACGGGAATATTTGAACGAGTTGATGGCCCGGGGATCCATAAGGAACTACCTGATAAATGCGAAGAAAACCAACGACGAAAAGATCGTCGTTATGGCGAATTCTCATTTGGTAAAGGACGAGAAGGACAGGCTGGTGAGGATCGATGGGACTTTCATGGATTTCACCGAGCGCAAGCGGGCGGAGGAGGAGCTTCGGGAGAGCGAATCTAAATTTAAGAGTTTATATGATACCAATATAATCGGCGTCATTTTCTGGGATACGGCCGGAAACATAACCCAAGCGAATGGCGAGTTTCTTCGAATAGTGGGTTACACCGAGGATGATGTCCATTCAGGCAGAGCACAC
>JBGOYP010000102.1:0-7715 GCA_041479785.1 Candidatus Aminicenantia bacterium
CGGCGTGTCAATCTCCCGCGCCGTCTGGGAGATGTTCCAGTTGTTTTCCTCGAGCTTCGCCAGGATGAAATCTTTTTCGGCCAGGTCCCGGAAATCTTTGAGCGTTTGGACCTTGGCCGCCTCCGGCACATAGACCTTGGCCTCGCCGCGGACCTGCTCCGGCAAATCTTTTTTCTCGATCGTATCCTTCGACGTCATGATCAGGAGCCGCTCGACGACGTTCTTCAGCTCCCGGACATTGCCCTTCCACGGATATCGCGTCAGCGCCTCGACCGCCTCCGGGGTGAACGTCTTGACCTTGAAATTGTTTTCCTCGGCGAAATTCCGGGCGAAATATTCGATGAGCAACGGTATATCCTCGCGCTTCTCTCTCAACGCCGGCGAATAAATCGGGACGACGTTCAACCGGAAAAAGAGGTCGTCCCGGAAATTCCCCTTCTCGATCTCTTTTTTCAGGTCCTTGTTTGTCGCGGCGATCACGCGGACGTCCACCGTATTGATCTTGTTCGAGCCGACTTTCTGGACTTCGCCCTCTTCGAGAACGCGGAGGACTTTCGATTGGGTCTTCAGGCTCATGTCCCCGATCTCATCCAGGAAAATCGTCCCGCCGTCCGCCTGTTCAAATTTGCCCGTTTTCCGTTCGGTCGCCCCCGTGAACGAGCCCTTCTCGTGCCCGAAAAGCTCGCTTTCGATGAGGTCTTCCGGAATGGCGGCGCAATTGACTTGGACGAAATCTTCGCGGGCCCGGAGGCTGTTGACGTGGATTGCCCGGGCAATGAGCTCTTTGCCCGTTCCGCTTTCGCCATGGATCAAGACGGTGGCATTGGTCGGGGCCGCCGCTTGGACCTCTTTCCAGAGTTTTTTCATGAGCGGGTGATTTCCGATAAGCTCGTAATGCTTGTCGGATTTTCTCTTCAAATCCAGGTTTTCGCGCCTTAACTTGATCTGATTGAGCGCGTTCCGGATCGAGAGAAGCACCCGGTCCCGGTGGAGCGGCTTTTCGAGGAATTCGAACGCGCCGTTTTTCGTCGCTTCGACCGCCGTCGAGATCGACCCTTGGCCCGAGATCATGACGACCTCGGGAGAATTCGGCTTATTCTTGATTTCTTTTAAGATCTCGAGCCCATCGAAGCCGCCCGGCATCTTGATATCCAGCAGGACGACGTCGATGCCGACCGTCTCATCGAGCTTGTGGAGGCCGTCATCTCCGTCCGTCGCCTCGAGAAAGGCGTAACCTTCGTATTCCAGGATCATCTTGAGAGACTTCCGGATGTTGGCTTCGTCGTCGATGACCAGAATTTTACGCTTGCGTTCGGCTTTCATATATCTCCCCGGAGACATGATTTTATCATAGAAGCCGGTTTCGCGCCAAAAAACCGGCGGCCCATAAAATTCGAAGTGTAACGGGCATTTACACCGGCCTTGAAATTTTACAATCGAACGGCCGACCCCTCCCCTCCCTTCTCGGGACAATAAAAACGCTTATTCTGGCATGGAGTTTGCTTTTTCTTCGATCGAATGGCTAAAATGGGACCGGTGTCGTTTAAAAAACGTCTCGTTTGTCTCCTTTTCACCATCGTTTCGGTCCCTCCCGTCTTTGCCGGCCGCGCCGAGATCCCCGAAAAATATTTCGTCCTCGACAATGGTCTGAAGATTTTTCTGTATGAACGCCATAATGTCCCTCTTGTCCATATCGTGGCCGCCGTGAACGCCGGCTCCAAGGACGAGACGGACGCGACCAGCGGCCTGGCCCATCTGCTCGAACACTATATCCTCTTTCGCGGGACCGAGGTCCGCAGCGGTTCGCAGGTGGCCCAAGACATCCGCCGGCACGGCGGTTACTTCAACGCCCACACGAGTCAGGACCTGGCGACGTTCGAACTCTCGCTTCCCGCGGAGTACGCCGAATTCGGGTTGCGCAATCAAAAAGAGATCCTGTTCGACCTCAAATTCGGCGCTGCCGAGGTCGAGGCCGAAAAAGAAGTCATTTTCGAGGAGCTGGGACAGATTAAAGACGACCCCTTCCGATACGCGTCCATCCGGTTTTATGAAAACCTTTTCAAAGGGCATCCCTACGGCCGGTCGGTCATTGGAAAGGCCGAGACCATCCGGGCTTTGACGGTTGAGCAGCTCGAGAATTTTTATAGAACGCGCTTTGTCGCGGGGAACTGCGCGCTGGCCGTCGTCGGGGACTTCGCCCTCAAACCTATCGAAGAAAAGGTCCGAGAGGTATTCGGGACCGTTCCCAAAGCGGACGTCCCCGCCCCTCATGGGTCTCCTCCGGCGGCATTTTCGAAAATCATCGAAATCCAGGATGAGCTCGATGTTCAGGAAGCCTACCTCGTGGTCGGCACGTCCGGTCCCGATTACAACAATACGGATCAATACGCTTGCGATATACTCGCGGAGATCCTCGGTCGCGGGGTCAATCCCCTTCTTTATCGCCCTCTCAAGGCGACCCGGAACCTCGTGAATACCGCCTCGATGTTTTACCTGACCCTCAAATACAGCGGGGCGATTTGTGTTTACCTGACGCTCGACCCGAATCGTCTCGCCGCGGCGAAAAACCAACTTCTTCAGTTTCTTAAGCAGGTCCGCAACGAAAATTTAGCGAGAAACGATGTCGCGGGCGAGGACGTCGACCTCGTTTTAGACTATCTAGCCGGCGCCAAGAACCAGATTCTCTTCGATTTCCAACAGGCGCAGGAGAGCGGGCTAGCCCTGGCCGAATCCATGGCCATGCATCTTCTCTTGCGCGAGGGAGAAACGGCGCCGGATTATCTCGGCAATATCAAAAAGGTCACCTCGTCCGACGTCAGAAAGGCCGCGGCGAAATACCTGAGTCGCAGCGACTATGTCGTCGTCGCCATCGTTCCCAAGAAAAAGTGACTCATGCTGAATACGAGGACAAGGCCTTCCCAAAACGATCATTCTTCGAAAGCCGGGTTCGTTTTTGCTATCGTCTTGGTCATGGTCTTTTGTCCTTCCATAACTCGGGGTCAAAAAATCGAGGAGCCCCAAAAACAAATTCTCGAGAATGGCCTGACCATCATTACCCAGAAAGACGATTCCTCGGGCATTACGATCCTCGAGCTCCTGGTCAAGGGCGGCAAACGGTCCGAACGTCCCGGCCAAGACGGCCTGTCTTACCTGGCCACGCGTTTGGCTCTTGAATTCCCCGACCGGGCCGCAGTCCAGGAGGTCATGGAAAAATCGGTCCGGACGATGATGACGTCTAGAGGCGACTATTCGTTCATCCATCTCGAATGTCTGTCCGAACACCTTGACCCGATCCTGAAAATTCTCTCCGGGATTCTCAAGGAGCCCTTGTTTTCGCCTATCCGCGTCGGCCGGATCACCGGCTTCATGTCCGATCAAGCCAAAATCGAATCCGACGATAATATGAATGTCGGGCATCTTGCGTTGCTTCGAAGGTTCTTGAAAGGCCGGGGTTATTCCGGATCGATATTCGGCGAGGAATCGTCGTTGATTAAGCTGAAAAGCCGGGAGATCGAAGCCTACTTTAAAACCTATTTCACGCCCGGAAACATGATTTTAGCGTCGGTTTCGGACCTGGACCCCGTACGCCTCATCGCGATTCTGAAAAAATATTTCGGCGACCTCAAGCCTCAGAAAAATTCTCCTCCGCCGGCAAGGCCACGGGCAGACGAGGCGGCGGGTTTTGAGCCGCTCGAAAAAATCATCGAAAAAGATACTGCGCAAACGCTAATATCTTCGGGTTTTGCTCTCCCTCCGCTTACGGAGAAAAATTATGCCCTGGCCGTCCTGGCCGAGAGTCTGCTAGGCCGGGGGCCCGGGTCGAGACTCTGGCCGCTTCGGGCGGAAAAAAAACTTGCCTACAACGTCAACGTCCGAGTCACGGTCATGAGGGACGGGGGACTCTTCGAAACTTATTTAGAAACCGACCCGGTCAAAACGGCGAAGGCGAGAGACGCCCTGACGGCGACGCTTGGTGAGGTCCGAGCCCACGGCGTTACGCAGGACGAACTCCAGGTCGCAAAAACATTTACCCGGGCGGATTTCCTCCGCGGGAATGAGCCGAAGGCGAACCGGACGGCAACGTTAGGATCGTTCGAAGCGTTGGGGTTGGGGTTCGAATATTTTTCGCGATTTCTAGAGGAACTGAACGGCGTCACGCTCGACGAAATCAATATCTATCTTCAAACCATTCTCGACCCGGCGAACGAAGCGACGGTCATCGTCGGCCGAAAAACGTAAAGAAGGAAGTTACTCGCCTCCGGCTGAGCCTTGCCTTATCGGCTTATTCCGACATCTTTTTATAATCTTCGAAACGCTTCTTGGCCTCGTCCGCGGCCTGGACGAAAAGGACCTTGGCGATATCGGGATACTGCTGCGTCAGCGTCCGGTAGCGGATCTCGTTCTTGAGGAACGTCTCATAGGTCAGCTTAGGCTCTTTGGAATCGAGCACGAGCGGATTCTTTCCTTCCCGGGCAAGCGTCGGGTTGCACCTGTAGAGAAGCCAGTAGCCGGTATCGACCGCGAGTTTTTCCTCTTCCTGCGTTTTGGTCATGTCGATCCCGTGATTGATGCAGGGCGAATACGCGATAATGATCGACGGGCCCTCATACGCTTCGGCCTCGGCAAAGGCCTTGATACACTGGTTCATATTGGCGCCCATGGCCACGGACGCGACATAGACATAGCCGTAGCTCATGGCCATCCGGCCGAGGTCCTTTTTGCCTGTTTTCTTTCCCGAGGCGGCAAACTTCGCCACGGAGCCGGTCGGGGTTGCTTTCGAGGCTTGGCCGCCCGTGTTCGAATAGACCTCGGTATCGAGGACGAGGAGGTTGACGTTTCTGTTCATCGCTAAGACATGGTCCAACCCGCCATAACCGATATCGTAAGCCCAACCGTCGCCGCCGATGCACCAGACGCTCTTTTCGACCAGAAAATCCTTGAGTTCGGATATCTTGGCAAGATGCGGCTTGGCGACCGTAGCCTTGGCGATAGCGGCAGGAAGGGCCGCTCGGACCGCCCGGGCCGCGGCTTGGGCGTTATCATCCGTCGTCTTCCAGAGGGCTTTCATTTTGGTCAGGGCCTCGGTCAGCTCGGGCGTCGTTCCCGCGGTAAGAGCCCCCTCGACCGAGGCGGCGAGCAACCTTCTGTTGGCGTCGACGGCCAGCCGCATGCCGAATCCGTATTCGGCGTTGTCCTCGAACAACGAGTTTGCCCAAGCCGGCCCTTTCCCCTCCGCCGTCTTGCAGTACGGCATGGTCGGGAAGGTACCGCCATAGATGGAAGAGCATCCGGTGGCGTTGGCGATAAGCATCCGTTCGCCGAAAAGCTGAGTGGCCAATTTGACGTACGGCGTCTCGCCGCATCCGGCGCAGGCCCCGCTGAATTCGAAGAGCGGCTGAAGGAGCTGACTGCCCTTGATCGTGTCGCGCTTATGGCCGTCCAGAACGTTATAGGGAAGCTTCTCGAAGGACTTTTCCCGTTTGAACTCTCCGGAGGCCCGCGCCTCTTCGATAGGAACCAACTTGAGCGCCTTGACTTTGCTCGGACAAACCTCGATGCAATTCTCGCAGCCGACGCAGTCCTCGATATAAACCTGGAGCCGGTACTGGAGGTTCCTGTCGTTCTTGACGTTGGATTTAAGCGTAGTGAAACCCACGGGCGCGCCGGCCAGATCTTGGGGCGTTACCTGCTTAGGACGGATCGCGCCATGGGGGCAGATGAGGGCGCACTGATTGCACTGGATGCAGTTCTCGGGGATCCACATCGGGACGTCGGCCGCGATGCCGCGCTTTTCCAGTTTGGACGTGGCGGTAGGGATGCGTCCGTCATAAGGCATTTTCGAGACCGGGATGGTATCGCCCTTGAAATGCATGATCGGGTCGATGACGGCCTTCGTGAACTCGTCGGCGTCGTCGGGGATAAGCTTCGGGACTGCGGCGGACTTCGTGATCTTGGCCGGGAGGGGCACCTCCTCGAGCGCCGCCGCGGCCCGGTCCACCGCCTCCCAGTTCATCTTGACGACGTCCTCACCTTTCTTGATGAAGCTTTTGTGGATGGCTTTTTTGATAAGGGCGATGGCGTCCTTCTCGGGAAGAACGCCCGAGATCTTGAAGAAGCAGGCTTGCATGATCGAGTTGATGCGTCCGCCAAGGCCCAGCTCCTGGGCGATCTCGAGAGCATCGATGTTATAGACCTTGATTTTCTTCGCAAGGATCGTTTTTTGCATGTCTTCGGTTAGGTTGCGGAAGACGTCCTCTTTTTTCCAGTTGGAGTTGATCAGGAACGTTCCCCCCTCTTTAATCCCTTCGAGGATGTCGTAGCGGCCGATGTAGGCCGGTTTGTGGAGCGCGATGAAGTCCGCGGTGTCGAGCAAATACTGCGACTGGATCGGGTGTTTGCCGAACCGGAGATGGGAGATTGTCACGCCGCCGGACTTCTTCGAGTCGTACTGGAAGTAGCCTTGTCCGTAAAGGCCGGTATTGTCGGCGATGATCGTGATCGAATTCTTATTAGCTCCGACCGTGCCGTCCGAGCCATATCCCCAAAATTTACATCTGACCGTCCCTTCGGGGGATGCGGCTAGAACCGGGCCGACTTTAACGGACGTGCCCGTGACGTCGTCTTCGATCCCGACCGTGAAGCCGTGCGTGCATTTTCCGTCGAGGTGGTCATAAACCGCCTTGACCATGTTCGGCGTGAACTCCTTGGACGATAAACCGTAGCGGCCGCCGACGACTTTGATCGGCCGGCCGGATAAGGCCACGGCGACATCGAGGAAGAGAGGCTCACCGTAAGCGCCCGGTTCCTTAGTCCGGTCGAGAACGGCGACTTTTTTAACCGTCGCCGGAAGCGCCGCATTCAAGGCGGCGACGTCGAAAGGCCGGTAGAGCCGGACTTTGACGACTCCCAGCTTCGCTCCTCGTTTGTTAAGATAATTTATGGTTTCCTCGGCCGTCTCGGCGCCCGAGCCCATGATAATGATGACCTTGTCCGCGTCGGGAGCGCCGACATATTCAAAGAGATGGTAGGAGCGTCCGAGGACCTTGGCGACCTTGTCCATGTCATGCTGGACGATAGCCGGGGCTTCGGCGTAAAACTTGTTGATCGTTTCCCGGCCCTGGAAATAGACATCGGGGTTTTGTTGGCCGACTTTCATCATCGGCCGCTCCGGGTTGAGCGACCTCTTGCGGAAGACATCGAGATACTGGGGCTCGAAGAGCTCGGCCAGGGTCTCGTAAGACACGAGGTCGATTTTCTGGACCTCGCTCGAGGTCCGGAAGCCGTCGAAAAAATGAAGGAACGGGATCTGGGTCCGGAGCGTGGAGAGGAACGCGACGATGGCCAGGTCCTGCACTTCTTGGACGGACCCGGCCGCCATCATGGCGAAGCCGGTATTGCGGGCGGACATGACGTCGCTATGGTCGCCGAAGATCGATAGAGACTGGCAGGCCAGCGAGCGCGCCGAAACCAGGAAGACCGTCGGCAGCATTTCCCCCGCGATCTTGTGCATGTTCGGGAGCATGAGCATCAACCCCTGCGACGCGGTGAATGTCGTCGTCAGGGCGCCAGCCGTGAGGGCGCCGTGGACCGCGCCGGAGGCGCCGCCTTCGGATTGCATCTCGATGACGTCCACGCGCTGGCCGAAGATATTCTTGCGGCCCTGGGCGGACCATTCGTCGGCCATCTCGCCCATCGTTGAGGAGGGCGTGATCGGA
>JBGOYP010000103.1:0-7712 GCA_041479785.1 Candidatus Aminicenantia bacterium
CCTGGATCCCCGGGTTGTTCTGGTCGGTCGCGAAAAGGCGGGACCCGGAGCAATCCAGGAGCCTCGGGGCCTTGAATTCTCCCGGCCCCTGCCCTTTTCGCCCGGTCTTTCCGACCAGCAGGCCGCCGGCGTCGAATTTTTTGAGAGAATAATCCATGCCGTCCAGGACATAGATGAACCCATCCGAATCGACCGCGACGCCCGTGAGCTGATAAAGGAGATCGTCGTCGATCGTCCCGATCGAGAGAGCTTCCTCGATCACGATTTTAGGCACGTCGCCTCCGGCGCGGCCGAACGGGGCGCCCGCGAGGACGACAGCAACGAACGCTGAAACGACGGTCCATGTCCGAATGTTCATTGTTCACACTCCCAATAAAGGAGACGCCCGCGGCCCGGTTTTTTCTCACCCGCCGGCGGGCCGTCAGCCTTCCGAGGGGTCGATATACCTTTTACAGAACGCGTATCCCTCGAGGCAGAACAAAACGTAGAAGCCCGGCATTTCCATGCGGATCTCCTGGTCTTCGAAAAGACACATGCGGAGGGCCCCTTCACAGATGCCCGCGTTGAGGGAGAGGGCGCAGATCCCGAGCACGGCGCCGTAAAAAACGAGGACGGCCGTCAGGCCGCGGAGGAGCTTAGTGTTGAAGCGCGTCATGGCCGTCTCCTCGTCATTTGATGAGCGGAGCGATATATCGCTCGCAGAACATGTACCCGACCAGGCAGATCTCAAAGACCAGGGCGGTCGTGATCAGGTTCGAGAAGAACGCCGACCAGACGGCGTCGCCCAGGCATCGGGCCAGCGCCTGCTCGCAGGTCCGCTTCACCGCCTCGTCGTCCTCGGCGAAGGCGACCGCGCACACCGCCCAGAGAATGCCGAAGGCGAGAAGAACCGAGAGTCCCCGTTTTCCGAAAGATCGTTTCACAAGTCGCATGTTTGAATCTCCTTTCGAGATGGAATAAAGCAAGGAGCATGCCAGCGGCGGAGAAACTGGGGATTAAGGATAACGGCGGGGAATTAATAGAATTAAGAAAGCGGACCGGGCGTCCGGCGATCGCCGGAGACAACCGCGGTTGTCGTTCGGCCGGCCGATGTGCCGACCCGTTGACGGTCGGCGGACAACGGCGGGTTACTTCGGGAGCATCGGGATCTTGATCTTTGATTTTTTCGCGAACCGGACCGCGTCCTCGTAACCCGCGTCGGCGTGACGGACCACGCCCAGCCCGGGGTCGACGGTCAAGACGCGCTCAAGTCGCCGCGCCGTCGCGGCCGACCCGTCGGCGACGATGACCATGCCCGCGTGGATGGACAACCCGATCCCGACGCCGCCGCCGTGATGGACCGAGACCCACGACGCTCCGTTCACCGCGTTCAGCAAGGCGTTCAGGATCGGCCAGTCGGCGATCGCGTCAGAGCCGTCCTTCATGCCCTCGGTCTCGCGGTTCGGCGAAGCGACCGAGCCCGTGTCGAGATGGTCGCGTCCGATGACGACCGGCGCGCTGAGCTTGCCTCGTTTGACAAGGTGGTTGATGACCGCTCCGAACCGGGCCCGCTCTCCGTATCCCAACCAGCAGATGCGCGCCGGCAGGCCCTGAAATTTCACCCGATTTTGCGCCTTCCGGATCCAGCGTTCGAGGGCTTCGTCCTCCGGGAATTCTCGGAGCACGGCCTCGTCGGTGACGTGGATGTCCCGGGGTTTTCCCGAAAGGGCGGCCCATCGGAACGGGCCTTTGCCGAGGCAGAAGAGCGGCCGGATGTATTCGGGAACGAAGCCGGGAATGTCGAACGCGTCCGCCACGCCGGCTTTTTGCGCCTGGCCGCGGATGTTGTTCCCGTAATCGAAGGTCTTCGCGCCGCGTTTCTGGAAGTCGAGCATGGCCCGCACGTGGACGGCCATCGACGCCGTGGCCCGGGCGATATAAGCCGCAGGATTCTCGCGCCTCAGGCGGAGCGCTTCGTCATAAGGAAGGCCGTGCGGCACGTAGCCGTTGAGCTCGTCGTGGGCCGAGGTTTGGTCGGTGACCACGTCAGGCGTCAGCCCGCGCCGGACGAGCTCGGGCAGGACGTCGGCCGCGTTCCCGAGCAGGGCGATCGAGAGGGCCTCGCCTTTTTTCATCGCGGCGTCGGCCAGGCGGAGCGCATCGTCGAGGTCCTCGACGGCCGTATCGACATAGCGCGTCTCGAGCCTCCGCTGGATCCGGTGCCGGTCCGCTTCGACGACGATCGCGACGCCGTCGTTCATCGTCACGGCCAGGGGCTGGGCGCCGCCCATCCCGCCGAGGCCCGCCGTGACGACGAGTTTTCCCTTGAGCGACCCTCCGAAATGTTTTTTCGCGACGGCGGCCAGGGTTTCATACGTCCCCTGGAGGATGCCCTGCGTCCCGATATAGATCCAGCTCCCGGCCGTCATCTGGCCGTACATCGTCAGTCCGAGCGCCTCCAGCCGGCGGAACTCGTCCCAGGTCGCCCACTTGGGAACGATATTGGCGTTGGCGATGAGAACGCGCGGCGCCTCGGCGTGGGTTCGGAACACGGCCACGGGTTTGCCCGACTGGACGACGAGCGTTTCGTCGTTTTCGAGCTTTTTCAAGCTGTCGACGATGGCCCAGAACGCGTCCCAGTTGCGGGCGGCCTTGCCCGTCCCGCCGTAGACGATCAACTCCTCGGGCTTTTCCCCGACCTCGGGGTCAAGGTTGTTCATCATCATCCGCAAAGCGCCCTCTTGGGACCAGCCTTTCGTGTGGAGCTTGCCGCCCCGGGGGGCCCGCAACGGTTTATAGGGTCTCGGATGCCCTGTCATGGCCGTCCTCCTCGTATATCCCGGCATATTTTAGGCCTTAAAACTATACCACATCCCCTCGAGAGACTGCAAAAAAGACAAAAAAACTTAAAAAAAACAGTTGACTCGGGGAAAAAAAAGGTCTATTAATAAATTGGCTAAGGTTTGAAGGTATTCGGAAAAGAGGACGTGGGTAAAGTCTTTATTTTCAGCCCTAAACCCGAAGAGCGGGAATTCCTCTTCAGGCTGGCCCATAAATTCGGCCCGGTCTATACATCGCCGTCGCTCGATAAAGCCGTCTCTCTCATCGTCTCAACACCGTTCGATGTCGCGCTCGTCGACGCCGAGATGGCCGCCGACCCCGCTTTGAAACCTCATCTCCTCTCGCAGCCTTGTCTCATTCTCACCGGCCGCATCGAAGACAAGCTCAAGGAATCGATCCGGCAATGGCCCGCCGGCCGGATCGTCGACTATATCCTCATTTCGCCGAAACCCGCCGACCTCATGCGGGCCGAGCGCATTCTCGCTACGGCGCAGGAATTCGCCCGGCTCAAAGAGGAAGTCGTGAGTCTCGCGAGTTCCAAGGACTCGGCCGAGGCCAAGCTCAAGCGAATATCCGAGGAGATCAAAGGCCTGGGGTCTTCGCTCTCGGCCAATCTCGTCCGGGAGTATGAGAAGCGCATCGAAGTCGAGAACCGCTACCTTCGGTTCCAGAAGCTCAAACAGAAATTCGAGGACACGCTGCACAAGCTCCACGCGGCCAACGACGTCAGCAATCTCCTCGACATCCTCACCGACATCAAGGACCACGTCCAGGCCGAAAGTATTTCGCTTTACATCCGCGAGGAAAACGAAACCCTCGGCAAGTTCCTCAAGCCGCTCGTCTGGGATGACTCCGTCCCCTCCCACGCCGATTTTTCGCGGCATGTCGCCCTGTGGCAGGCCCAGGACTTCGCCTCCTTCGCGGCCAGGACCGGCCAGGAACTCAGCGTCGCCGCTCCGGCCGGCGACCCGCGGTTTTCGACGCGGTACCGGAATCACATGAAAAGCCCGCTCCGCAGCATCCTGGCCGCCCCTCTCAAGCATGCCGACGAGGTTATCGGCCTGATCGAGGTCTACAACAAGACCGGGCACGGCCGCCCCGTGGCCACGGGTTTCCCCGCGGAGGACCGCCAAGTCCTGCGCGGCCTTTCGGAGCATATGTCACTCGCCATCAGCAAGCTCAACCTCATCCAATACGACGCCCTGACCGGACTCCTCCGGCCCGACCCGTTCTTCGAAAAGGTCATCCAAAAAGTCGAAATCCAACGCAAACGCCGCGTCGAAGCGGGCTCGTGCGCCATGGTCATGGGCGACGTCGACTGGTTTAAAAACTATAACGACCGCAACGGTCAGGAAGCGGGCAACCGGCTCCTTCGCGAGCTCGCGGGCGTCCTCAAAACGTCGATCCGCGAGGAGGATTTGCTCTGCCGTTACGGCGGGGAAGAGTTCCTCTTCTTCCTGACGGGCGTCAAAAACATCGAAGAGGCGACGCTCCTCACGGAACGGATCCGGAAAGCCGTTGAGGACCACTATTTCGAGTTCGAGGAATTCCAGCCGCGGCAGAACCTGACGATGAGCTTCGGCGTGACGTTTTTCGAATGCGGCATCGAGGGCAGTCTCGGACCGGTGACGAAAGCCATGCTCAAGAAGGTCGCCAATGAGGCCGACATCGCCCTGGCCGAAGCCAAAGGCAAGCGGATCTCCGCGCTGAAAGGCGACGCGTTGATCACTAAAAACCGGGTCTGCACGTTCGTCCGCGACAGGGCCGCGGTCATGACCAAGACAACCCTCCTCGAAGGCCTGGACCGGAAAGGTTTCGTCGAAAAAAGAAAACACGAACGGTTTCTCACCTCGACCCTCTGCATTTACCGCGAGAACGGAAGTCACCGCGTCGCGCAGACCGTCGACCTCAGCCTGGGCGGAGCGAAGATTTCCTCGAAGACCCAATTCCTGGAGTCGCACGTCCTGGACCTGTTCCTCGTCCTCGGGACGCGGGCCAATCCTTTGAAAGGGGAAGTCGTGTATTCCCGGAAGGTGTCGCCCCATTCGGCGTATTACTACACGGGGCTGAAGTTCCACGACCTTTCGGCCGAGGACCGGCAGGTCTTCACCTCTTATTTCGGGACGCTGGGAAAAAGAGAAACGGCCGCCCTCTGAACGCGTCGTCTAGCCTTCGAGCTCATCCAGAATCGACCGGAGATAATTCGCCGGCGGCGTCGTCATCCGGGAGAACGTCTCCTTCAACTGTTCGAACGACGTCTCAAACGCCTTGAAGGAGTCCGGATTGCTCCAGTTGTCGAGCGTCAGCCGGTCGAGGATGTCCTTGAGCACGCCGAGGTTCAGGACGTCGGCCGTGGCCCGGGGCAGCGAGGCCGATTCTTTTTCGCACATCTTCACGCTGCGGAGGAGGACCTTCCGCAACGTCTCCTGGTCGTTGATCAACTCCTGCTTGATGAAGAACTGGTCTTTGGGGGAATCCGTCTGGACGAGCTTCTGAACCAGCCGCCGGCCGCTCAGAAGGACATGGAGTCCCGCCCGGACGAGCGATTCGCCGTCGAGGATCGTCCGGGGACCTTTCTGGTAATACGTGATTTCGCGGGCTTCGTCCACGGACTCGGTCTTGCGATAATGGTCAAGCTCCTGGAACACGGCCTGGAGGTCCTTGGTCTCATCTCCCGGAGGGGCCTCGGGTTTCGGCTCTCCGGTCCTATGGTCCGCTCCCGCGATCCCGTCCGGCGGCTCCGGACGCCGTAATTCCGCCGCGGCTTCGGGGACCTCTTCGGGCAAGGGCTCGGGAATCTCATGAAGGGCGTCAGGCCCGGCGACGGGCGCCGGTTCCCGCTTCATGAAATCTTCGATGAATTGATTGATCTCGGGCATCTTGAAATCGACGTGCGGCGTTTCAGCGGCTTCGGCTTCGGCCGGGCGGACCTCCGGTTCCGGGGGAACCAGGGGGAAATCGGCGTCCCGGACGCCGGCCTCCGGGAAAGCGGGTTCGGGAGGGGTCCGGTCCGGGCCGGTCTCGCCGGACGACGAATCTTCTTCGAGAATTTGCTTGATTCTCTTGAGCTTGATGAGTTCTTGTTCGAGGTCGGATTCCGGCACCTCGAGGGGTTCCGGCCGGGAGAGGGCCGGGCCCGGAATGCCGAATCGGTCCTGAAGCCTCGACCGGATTTCGGCGACCCGCCGTTCCGAGGACTGACGGAGGTCGAGAAACTGCTGGCTCAGCTCGTCCACTTTTTTCAACTCGGCCAGGGTCAGTGATGTCAGCTTCTCGATGTCCTGCTGGTACCGTATCGCCCGCTGGAGATGATCCTCGATCTCCTTCTTGAACGCTTGACGGGCGGATTCAAACTCGGACACCAGGCCGCGGAATTCCTTGATTGTCCCGCGGTCCTTCTCGAACTCGGTTTCGATCTCGGTGAGCTTGCGCTCGGACTCTTCCTTCTCCCGGCGGATTTTTTCCTGGAGTTCGTGCTCGACCTCGTCCTTGCGTTTTTGCAGGGCTATCTCCAAGTTGGATTCGATCTCCTGGATGACGACCGTCGATTCGTCCAAGAATTCATTAGTGGAGGGCATCGCCGTTCTCCTTCGCGTTCAGTCGTTCTAACTCCAAAAACCTCTCAGGACGGCCAGAAAGGACCCCCGAGCCGCGGCCGACCCGGCCCGGCACGCCCATGTCCATTTCCTTTTCGGCCCCAGTGTACAGGGGGGCGCCCGGGCCATCAATCACCTTCCCCGACGATTCCGCGGGGGATTTTCGTCAGCCTAATATCACCTTAAAAGGGGAGGCCGGCTCCGCGTCAAAATCTGTGAATATAATGATTTTACATTAGAACCCGATAGCCGGCAACGCTACTCCGGTGAGCCGGCGCGGCCGCGGCGGGCTAAACTTCGCTTAGCCACCCGCTCTCCCCGCCCGGGTCTTCTTGAATGTTGGACCTCAATACGGTATAAATGAGGACTCTATGAGCCGAAACGCGATCCTCATTTATGAAGAAAACGGGGCGAGGCGGGAACGGATCATCCGGCTGCTCGAACGCCTGGACGCGGATATCACCGCGACGTCGTCCCTGTCCCGCGCGGTCAAGCGTCTCGTCGACGAAAAAGAGACCGCCCTCTTCGTGGCCGGTTTGAGAACGATCGGCCGCGCCGAACTCGAGGTCCTGTCCCGTTTGAAAAACAATGGGTCCGACCTGCGAGTGGTCGTCGTCGCCCCGCCGCCGCCGGACGCGAGCGCGCTCGTCGACCTTCTCGATAAGGGTTGGGTCGACCACGTCGCCGCGCCGGAAGACGACTCGGGCCTCTACGCGGCCGCCCGGAACGCGCTGGTCTTGAGAGATTTGGAAAAAGAAAACGCGCTTGTTCTCAGGACCCTGCGCAAACTCAAGGCCGAGCAGGCCCGGTATCTCAGGAAAGCGTCCGAACTCGAAGACATCTACGATACGACCATCGAAAACTTGATGACCGCCCTCGACCTGCGCGACGTCGAGACCTTGGGCCATTCGCAGACGGTCGCGAAATACAGTCAAGCCCTTGCCCGCTTGCTCGGGATGGAAGAGCAGGACGACCTCGAGAACATCCGACGGGGCGCGCTCCTCCACGATATCGGCAAGATCGCCATCCCTGACGAGATCCTCAAAAAGCCGGGGGCGCTGTCGCCGGAGGAATGGGCCAAAATCCGGCTCCATCCGTCGCTCGGCTATGGCCTGGTCAAAGAGATCAAGCTCGTCAAGGAAGTCGGCCATATCATCCTCTACCATCACGAACGCTACGACGGCACGGGATATCCCAAAGGACTGAAGAAAGACCGGATCCCGGTCGAAGCCCGGATATTCGCCCTGGCCGACGCCCTCGACGCGATCACGGCGCCGCGGCCTTACCGGAAGCCCA
>JBGOYP010000104.1:0-7596 GCA_041479785.1 Candidatus Aminicenantia bacterium
GCGGCGGCTCCATTTTCGAGGAGATTCGACGCTGATGTCTGAGCCTTTCTGAAGGCGAGTTCAGCGTCGCCGATGAAAATGGAGGCTCCGCCGGCGTTAAGAACTTTTGAAGGAGCGAGTCCCTCTAGGTGAGTCCTCCGCCTCAAGCCCTCCTCGAGATAATTCCGGGATAATATTCAATGGGATAGCGGACGGGACGGGTCGGGGCCGGCCAGGATTAGTCGATTTCGACCTCGATTTTTTCGAGAAAGAGCTCGGTTCCCTGGAGGATTTCGAGGTCCGCGGCGCCGCACGACGGACAGGCGAAAATGAACTCGTCGAGGACGGACTCGACGCCGCACGCCCGGCAGCGCACCCGGAACGGGAGAAGATCGATTTCGAGCACGGCCTGGTCCGCGATCGTGTCCTTTTTATACATGTCGAAAGCCGATACGAGGAGTTCGGGTACGACGCCCGACAACCGGCCGACCTTGATTTTCACCAGGGTGATTTCCCGCGCCTGATGTTTCCCGGCGCTCTCGAGGACGGTCGAAAAAAGCGCCGAGACGACCGACAATTCATGCATGCCCGGTCAAGCTCCCGCGGCGTTCGAGCAAGTAGTCGATGAGTGCCTCGATTCCCTCGCCCGTGACCGCCGACGTGACAAAGACTTTCAGCCGCGGATTGAGCTCGAGGGCCTCGCTCTTCGCTTTTTCGGGGTCGAACGGCAGATAGGGGAAAAGGTCGGCCTTCGTCAGGACGAGGACGTCCGATGTGGTGAAGGCCTTCGGGTACTTCTTCGGCTTATCATCCCCTTCAGGCGCGGAGAGCAGGACTAGGCGGAGATGCTCGCCCAGCTCGTAGCTGGCGGGGCAGACGAGGTTCCCAACGTTTTCGATGAAGAGGAAGGCGATGTCCGCGTCGATCTCCGGAAGGAGCTTGCCGACCATCTTGGCTTCGAGGTGACAGGCGCCGCCCGTCGTGATTTGCCAGGCTGGGACGCCCTTGGCCCGGATCCGCTCGGCGTCGCGTTCGGTTTCGATATCGCCCTCGATCACGGCCAGGTGGGCGCGGGGCTTGAGGCCCTCGACGATCCTCTCGAGCAAGCTCGTCTTGCCCGCTCCGGGCGAGCTCATGAGGTTGACGGCGAGGATGCCGCGGGCGCCGAGGGCGGCCCGGATATCCGCCGCGATCTTCTTGTTCGTACCGAGCAGGTCCTCGAGGACGATGAGTTCCTTTTTGGTCATGAGACTCCTTGGAGGAAACGAAGAAGAACGTCGAGCGCCGAACCCAAATTCCTTTCGGCTTGGGCTGAGAGGCCTTCGCCGAGGTCGAAGTCGGCGCCGCGGATGGCGAGGACGTAGGCCTCCGGAACGCCGCCGTAGAGTTCCGCGCAGAGGCCCAGCACGGAGGCCGGCGCCAGGGCGTGCGTCGTGAACGTGATCGCGTCCGCCGGCTCGATTTTTTCGAGCGTCACGGGCGGCTCTTCGCTGACCGAGGCATCGGCGAAGACGACGATGTCGAAATCTCTCATGGTGGCGGCGTCCTCGATGTTGAGCTGGTAGCGGAACTCCCCCGTGACATGCACGGTAGCGGGGAACACGGTCCGCGTCAAAGCGTCGGCCAGGGCTGGTCCCAATCCGTCGTCGCGCCGGCCTGGATTCCCGATGCCGAACACGAGGATCCGCTTGTTCATGAACGGTTGAGCTTTTCGGCCGACGTTTTCCGAACGCCTCGAGACGGGCGGCCCGATTCTTTATTTTGTCTTTCGGTCGATCCGCTCGCCGCGGCCGTCGTACAATTCGACCTCCAGGGGCATCCGGCCCAGGGCATGGGTCGCGCAGCTCAGGCACGGGTCATACGCTCGGATCGCGATCTCGACCCGATTGAGCATGCCTTCCGTGATCTCCTTCTGCTTGTCGAGGACGTTCATGGCCACCCAATGCACCGCCCGGTTCATCGGCTCGTTGTTGTTCGTCGTCGAGACAATGAGGTTGGCCATCGTGATCTGGTCGTCGTCGTTGATCCGGTAATGGTGGAAGAGCGTTCCGCGCGGCGCTTCGACCAGGCCGACGCCTTCGTGCCGCTTCCGGCCTTTCCGGACGAGATCGTCGCCTTGGAGGTCGGGGTCTTCGAGTAGCCCCTTGATGACTTCGGCGGAGTGCAGGGTCTCGATCAGGCGGGCCCAATGGGTGTGGAGCGACATGTTGTTCGGCTTGCGGTTCGTGTAAGCCCGGAACGCCTCAAATTCTTTTTGGGCGAGCGGCGTCGGGATGAAATCGCAGGTGTTGAGCCGGGCCAGCGGTCCGACGCGGTACCAGCCGTCCTGTTTTCCGAGAGCTTTGAGGTAGGGGAACTTCATATAGCTCCAGCTTTTCACCTCTTCGCCGATATGGTCGAGGTAGCCGCTGTAATCGACGTCGTTCAGAATTTTCCGGCCGCCGGCATCAACCGCCCGCAGCACGCCGTGATAGAAGTCGAGCGCGCCGTCCTTCCGGACGAGGCTCAGATGGTTCGAGGGGAACGCGGCGAAGCCGTCGATAAGGTTTTTATTCTTTTTATGATAGTCTTTGAAAAAGTCCACCGCCCCCTGCGCCCAGGCGATCATGTGGTCGGCGTTCATCGGGGCGGGGACCTTCAGGAACGCGTCTCTCTCCTCGGCGCTCAGGTTTTTGTTGATGCCCCCGGGAACGGCGCCCGTGCCGTGGATTTTCTTCCCCGCCGTGGCCTTGATGATCTCCTGCCCGAATTTCCGCATCAGGACGCCCTGAACGGCCAAGTCTTTATATTGAAGGGCGACACCGATGACGTTCCGGATCGCCGGGTCGGCGTCCGCGCCGAAGAGAAGGTCGGGCGAGGCGAGATGGAAGAAATGCAAGGCGTGCGACTGGAACATCTGGCCGTAGTGCATGAGCCGGCGCATCTTCTCCGCGGTCGGAGACAGGTCGTCCGGGCCCACGCCCGCGACGATGTCCATGGCCTTGGCCGCGGCTAGATGGTGGCTGACGGGACAGATTCCGCACAGCCGTTCGACGAGGACCGGCGCTTCCCAGTATGGGCGGCCCTGGACGAACCGCTCGAAGCCGCGGAATTCGACGACGTGGAATCGCGTCCGGGCGACACGGCCCTTGTCGTCCAGGTGGATGGTGACCTTGCCGTGTCCTTCGACTCTGGTGACGGGTTCGATCGTGATCTTGCGTCCCATGGCGGTTCGTCCTTAATCGAATTTGATGAGGGGGTACGGGATGTCGAGCGGCTTCCTCTCGAGCAGGGCCGTCAACGCTTTCCAGATGAGGTCGGCGGACGGTGGGCATCCGGGAAGGAAATGGTCGACCCTCACGACCTCGTGGTTGGGATAGACTTTGTCGAGAATGAGCGGGAGGTCCTCATCGCCCGGGATGACCTTGGGGGCGGCAGGGTCGATGGTTAATCCGTGGAGATAGGCTTCGTCGAAACACTCCCGGAGCGGGATGCTGTTGCGCATAGCCGGCAGCCCGCCCATGATGGCGCATTCGCCGAGCGAGACGAGAATCCGGCAATTTTTCCGGAACGTGCGCAGGACCTCGACATTTTCGCTGTTGCAGCAGCCGCCCTCGATGAGGCCGATGTCGCAGGGCTTGGAAAACGTCTTGATGTCGTCGATCGGCGATTTGTGGAATTCCACGAGCTCGATGAGGTCGAGGATCCGCTCGTCGATGTCCAGGATGGACATGTGACAGCCGAAACAGCCGGCCAGCGAGGCCGTGGCGATGACGGGTTTGCTCATGGGGACTCCTCTCAATCCTTCGGGCCTTCGACGTCGCTTCCGATCGGCCGTTTGTCGTATTTCCGCCGGCCGATCGGGACGGCGAAGCCGACCTCCTTCTTCAGGATCGAGCCGACCGGACAGCGTTCCATCGCTTTCAAGGCCTGATCGTCGGGAAGCTTCGTGGCCAGCGCCCGGTCCACGGCGATCTTCTTGTCCGTCGACCGATGGAGCGGGCCGAAGACGTTTCTCCCGTCGCGGGATTTTACGCCCCGGACGCATCGCAGGCACTTGATGCAGCGGTTGTGTTCGAGGAGGATCTTCGTCCCGGCGGGCTCGACCCGGCGGACGGGAAATTGGTAGGGGAAGCGGGGGACGAGCATCTGGTAGCGATACGCCAGGGCCTGGAGCTCGCAGTTCCCGCTTTTTTCGCAGCTCGGGCAGAGGTGATTGCCTTCGACAAAAAGCATCTCGATGAGGGCTTTCCGCATGTCTTCGAGGTCGGGGACTTTGTTTTCTACGGCCAGGCCTTCGGTCAGGGGTTGGGTGCACGCGGACATATAGCGGCCGCCGACGCGAACCGTGCAGATCCGGCAGCTTCCGGCCGGCACGAAGCCCTCATACCGGCAGAGCGACGGGATGTAGACCCCGTTCTCGCGGGCCGCCTCGAGGATGGTTTGGCCGGGTTTCCCGAAGCATTCCTTTCCGTCAACCGTGAATCGGATTTTAACGCTCGTGTCATTCATGATGGGACTCCGGTAAGGTCTGTCCGGTGATGGACGTTGCGGCCTGGACGGCCTGTCCGAGGTCGAACTCGGAGATGAATTCGGCCGAGCGGTCGATCATCGCCTCATAGAGCTCGCGGAAGTTCTGGATCGTTGTCAGGATGGGGTTCGGAGAAGTCTGGCCGAGGCCGCAGCGGCTCGTGTTCCTGATGACCTTGCCCCAGGCTTCGATCTCTGCGAGGTCGCGGGCCGTCCCTTTGCCCCCGACGATCTTTTCGAGCTTGCGCTTGAGGAGGGGATTGCCGGCGCGGCAGGGAACGCACCAGCCGCAGGATTCCTCAATGAAGAAGTCCATGAAATTACGAACGACATCGAAAAGGTCCCGCTGCGGGCCGATGACGATGAACGAGCCGCCCGTGGCCAGGTCCTCGAAGGCGATCCGGCGGTCGAATTGCCCGCGCGGAATGCACTGGCCGGAAGGTCCTCCGACCTGGACGGCCTGGGCGTCCATGCCGCCGGCCATCTCGAGGAGGCGCTGCACGGCCAGGCCGAACTCGACTTCGTAAACGCCCGGGCGTTTGCAGTCGCCCGACACGCTCAGGAGCTTCGTCCCGGTCGATTTGGGCGTGCCGAGCGAGCGGAACCACATCGAGCCCCGTTCGAGGATCCGTGCCGCCGCGCACAGAGTCTCGACGTTGTTCACCGTGGTCGGCAGGCCGTTATAACCGAATTGAACGGGGAAGGGAGGCCGGTCACGCGGTTCCCCGCGTTTTCCTTCGGCCGATTCGAGGAGGGCGGATTCTTCGCCGCAGACGTAAGCGCCCGCGCCCACCTTGATCGTGATGTCGAAGCTAAAACCCCGTTTTCCCGCAATCGACCGGCCCAGGACTTTTTTCGCGCGAAGCGTCGCCAGGACCTTTTCAAGATGGGCTCGGAGGTAGGCGTATTCGCTCCGGAGATAGAGCACGCCCTCCGCTGCGCCGATGGCATAGCCGGCGACGGCCATGCCCTCGAAGAGAAGGTGGGGGAGCTCGGTCAGGATGACGCGGTCTTTGAACGTGCCGGGTTCGCCCTCGTCGGCGTTGCAGACGACGTAACGGGGGGTACGTGTTTCCCGGCGGCAGAAATCCCATTTCAGGCCGGTCGGGAACCCGGCGCCGCCGCGGCCGAGGAGATTCGCTTTCTTGACTTCGGCGATGACCTCTTCGGGCGACAAGGCCGCGGCCTTCTTCACCGCCGTCCCGGACGAGAACGGCGCGAACAGGACCGGGCCCTTTTTCCGGATGTTGTTGCGGACCATGCTCCGGACGGGGTTGGACCGGTTGGCGCCGTCCCCGTAGGGGCGGGCGAGCGTCCGGAGGTCGCGCCCCGCCTTCATGGCCGCGACGATCTCCTTGACCTTCTTCTTGGTCAATTTCGTGAAAACGATCCCGTTGATGAGGGCCGAGGGCTCCTGGTCGTTCATGCCGATGCAGGACGTTTTATAAAGGCCGATCCGGCCGTCGAACGTGGTCATGCCGAACGCGCAGCCGGCCTCTTTCTCGAACGCCGCCGCGACCTCGGCGGCCCCTTTCATTTCGGACACCAGGTTGGTGTTGAGATAGACCGCGTAGGTGCCGGCCGGCGCCGCCGAAAAGAAATGATAGAACGTCACGACCCCCTCGACGTCGACCGTCGACAGGCCGAGCTTGGCCGCGATCGCGGCAACCGCTTTGGGAGGGACGTGGCCCAAGGCCGCTTGGACGTCCCGGACGATGTCGATCAAGCGAGACGCGTCTTTAGGGTATCGGGCGAGAAGGGCGTCGAAAGGTCCTTTCCACGGCATGTCTGAACCTCGTCGGATAGCGTTACGAAGGCAAAAGAGCCCACATTTTATAACATACTCAAGGCCCGAACTCAAATCCCTTGCTTTTTCGCTTGAAAAAAAAGTAGAATTTGAAAATAATGAGGACATAGTACCCCGGAAGGAGGAACAATGAGGAGAAAAAGTCTGATCGTTTTTACCGTTGTCCTGGCCCTGGTGTCCCTTCAGAGCTGCAAGTCGCACCCTGAACAGCGTCTTCTTCAGTCTTATTTCAACGCCAGCAGCATGAACGACGTGACGACGATGTCCACGATGGCCGTCGACCCCATCAAGATCGATGTTGCCAACTGGTCGATCACGAACGTCAGCGAAGAGAAGGTCGAGCCGGCCGCCCTTACCGCCCTGGGGCAAAAGGAAGTCGACTTGAAGAAGCAGTATGATCAGAGCGTGGCGCCGACGCTCGATGCTAAAGACTCCCTCGACGTCGCCAAGGACGAGTTCAATTCCGCCCGGACCGCCGCCGCGAAGGCGAACGCGAAGGCCAAAATGGACGAGGCCCAAAAGAAATACGACGCGCAGTACGAGGCCAACCGCAATATCCTCAAGGATTATAACGACGCGAAGGCCGCCGCCGCCAAAGAGGAAGAGATCACCTCGTTCTCATTGGGGGCCGGGCAACTACCGAACATCCGTGATTTGAAGGGCACCATCCACGCCAAAGAAGTCGAGGTCCAGGTCAAAACCAAGGCCGGCGCCGCCCAGAACTGGCGGATCATCATGAGGATGTATAACCTCAAGGACGAGGCGGCGAACCTCGTTCACCGCGGCCGCTGGGTCATCACGAGGTTCGAACAGCTGTAATCCCGACCGCGTTCCGGTCTTACGGGGTCAGCCCCGGGCGGGCCCGCCGCCGGCCGCCTCGAGCCGGACATCGGGCCGGCAAGGGTCTGACCCCGATTTATTTCATCTTGACTCATCTATCCGTTTTCGCTATAAATAGGTGCTTCTTTTCGGGGCCGTTAGCTCAGTGGTAGAGCACCGGCCTTTTAAGCCGGGTGTCGCTGGTTCGAGCCCAGCACGGCTCACTTTACGCGCCCCTGTCGTCTAGAGGCCCAGGACACCGCCCTTTCAAGGCAGCAACACGGGTTCGACTCCCGTCGGGGGCGCTTCCGCTACCCGATGATGCGTACCGGCAGTCCCCGCTTATTGTAAGCGGGGTAGGGGAGATAAGGCCTAGATAAAGTCCTAAAACGCTTATCTTATTCCGCGCTCCCTGCGTTTTTTCCAGAGATAGTAAACGGCGACGGCGGGGATCTGATAGACGGCGAAAATCATCGGGCTCA
>JBGOYP010000105.1:0-7536 GCA_041479785.1 Candidatus Aminicenantia bacterium
GCGGCTCGAGGGGGGTCCGGAGCTCAAAACCGGCTTTTTCCCAGCCGCTGTAATATTTCTTCACGAGGGCCATGAGCTGGCCGTGGTCGAAGTCTCCGGCGACAAGAAGGATCGTGTTGTCCGGCGCGTAGAACCGTTTCTTATAGAGCAGGCTGTATTCATACTGGTTGGGCATGTCCTGGATGTCCTTGAGGAAGCCCAGCGTCGTGTGCTTGTACGAATGCTTCTCGAAGGCCGTATCGCGGAGGAGCTCGAAGAGGCGGCGGTCGGGGTTTGAGACGCTCGAATAATATTCGCCCTCGATGACCGGAGCCTCGGTCCGGATGGTCGCCTCCGTATAAAAGAGGTTGATGAACCGGTCGGCTTCGGTCTTGACGACTTTTTCCAGGTTTTCGCGGCCGGCGAAAACGACGAAGTAGCAGGTGAAGTCGTCGGTCGTGTACCCGTTCGTGCCGGCGCCGAGCTGCGTCAGGAACTCGTCATAGGCGGGACGCGGGACCTGCTTTGTGCCCTTGAACATCATGTGCTCGAAGAAATGGGCGAAGCCCGATTTTCCCGGCTCGATTTCATTCCGCGAGCCCGACCGGACGATCGAATAAAAAGAGATGATGTTCGGGTTGCTGAGCGGGATCGAGACGACCCTCAGCCCGTTGTCGAGCGTCTCGACCTTGTAATCGTAGGGAAAAACGGTCGAGTTCGATGGCCGCCCGGCGGCGGCCAGCAGCAAGACGGCCGCGAGCGCTAAGGTGAAGACTTTGGACATGAGCGGTTCCCTCCTTGAGGTCTTTCGATTCTTGTTTCAAACCGGATGCGGTTCTCGGCGCCCGGACTTTTCCGGACGGAGTTGGCATCAACGTCGGGCAAGCCCTCGGCGATCGCATATCCGGCGATCGCCGGCGCGTTCCCCGGGCGGCCGTAGAGCCGGACGACAGCCGGGGCGAGAAGAAAAAACGGGTCACTCATTCACATAGGTCAGCCACTTGGCGTATTTCTTGACCTTCCCGTGGACGATGTCGAGGTATCGCGCTCGAATGTTCCCCGTGATGGTTCCCGCCCGGCCGGTCCCGATGACATAGTCCTTCGGTTTTTTGGCGCGATCCGAGCCGTCCCTGACGCGGATAATGGGCACGACCTCGACGGCGGTTCCCGTGAAAAACACCTCGTCGGCGGCGAAGAATTCCTCTTGAGTGACCGGCCCGACCGTGGTCTCGTAGCCGAGGTCCTTGGCGATGGCGAGAACGCTCGTTCGGGTGATGCCCTCTAAGATGGACTCGGTCACGTCGTTGGTTTTCAGGACGCCCTTTTTGACGACATAGACGTTCTCGCCGGGGCCTTCAGCGATGCGGCCTTCGAGATTCAAAAAGATCGCTTCGTCGAAGCCCAGAGCCCGTGTTTCGATACCGCAGATCATGGACTGAATGTAAAGGCCGCCGAGCTTCGCTCGCATGTCGACCTGGCTGTGGTGAACGCGACGTAAGGGATGGATATAAACGGAGACGCCGTTCCACGACTTTTCTCCAAGATACGCCCCCCAGTCCCAAGTCGCGATCGCGAGCTCGACGGGAGAGGCCTTGGGGACGATCCCGAGGCTTCCGTAGGAATAAAACAGCAGCGGCCGGATGTAGCACGACGTCAGTCTATTTTTCCGGATGGTCTGGAGGACGGCCCGGATGATCGCGTCCTTGTCGTACGGCGATGTCATTTTGATGACGCCGGCGGAATACAGAAACCGGTCGATGTGCTCGGAGAGGCGGAAGACGGCGGGCCCTCTGTCCGTCGGGTAGGCCCGGATTCCTTCGAACACCGACGTCCCGTAATGCAGGCCATGGGTCATCGGATGAAGGAAACCCTCGGACCAGTCATAGAATTTTCCCATGTACCAGTAGGTCTTGGCTTTCGGAAAATGCGTGTTTTCGAAGAGGGTGGGTGTCATCGTTTGGCTTTTCCTATGGATTTTGTCCGGTTGCCTTCATTCGCGAGGGCGAGCCGAAAACGGATCCTTTCTCAGTAATTCGGGCCGAACTTCTTCTCGAACGCGTCGCGGAGCGTCCTTCCCCAGTTGTCGAGCGCGGCCAGTTTTCCGACGAAGAAGCGAAGGACGGGCGGTTCGGAAACGAACGTCAGCCCCTTGACCAGGTTCCGGTGTTTGAACAGCCAGCCCAGTCGGTCGATGATGTACTCGATGTGCGACACGGAATAGACTCGCCGGGGGAGGGCGATCCTCGTCAGTTCGATATCGGCCATCACTTCCTTGCCTTCCTTGTCGCGGTCGCAGGAGATCGTCCCGCGTTCCATCGCCCGCACCCCCGAAGCAAGATATAGAGCGGCCGCCAGCGCCCCCGCCGGATATTCCTTCTGGGGAATATGGGGAAGGAATTTCATGGCGTCCAGGTGGCAGCCCAGTCCGCCGGCCGGCGTGACGACCGGGATGCCGGCCGCCTTGAGCTTTTCGACGAAATACTTGATCTGCTCGATCGAGCATCCGGCCATGTCGGGGTCGGTCATTTCCCGTAAGCCGACGGTCATGGCCCCGATTTCCCGCATCGACATCCCGCCGTAGGAGAAAAATCCCTCATAGACGGGGAGCCACGGTTCGATCTCATGGAAGAGCTTCTCGTTGTTCGTGGCAATGCACCCCCCGCGGACGCAGGTGTTCTTCCGGGCGCTCATATAGTAGAGGTCGGCCAGGCTGCACATCTCCTTGACGATCTCGGCCACCGTCTTGGAGCCGTATCCTTTTTCCCGCTTCCAGATAAAGTAGGCGTTTTCGCTGAGCAGGCTTCCGTCCAGGACGAGGATGAGCTTGTGCTTGTCGCAGATTTTCCGGACGGCCTTCATATTGGCCATCGAGAACGGCTGGCCCCCGATCAGGTTCGTCGTCGCCTCCAGCCGGACGAAGGGGATCTTGGCCGGCCCGTTCTGGCGAATCGTGTCCTCCAGCTTCTTGACGTCCATGTTGCCCTTGAAGAGCACGGTGCTTTCCGTCTTGATCGCCTCATCCGTGTAGATTTCCAGGCAGACGGCCTCGCGCAGCTCGATATGGACCCGGGTCGTGGTGAAGTGGTAGTTGGTCGGGACGATGTCGCCGGGTTTGGCGAACACCCGGCAGAGGAGGTGTTCGGCGGCCCGGCCCTGATGGACATTCATGACATGTTTGTACCCCAGGACGTCTTCTACAGCCTGGGCGAATTCGTAGAACGTCATGCTGCCCGCGTAGGCGTCGTCGGTGCGCATGAATTCGGCGAACTGGTTGTCGCTCATGGCGTTGACGCCGCTGTCGGTGAGCATGTCGAGAAAAACATCCTTCGTCTTGAGCTGAAACGTGTTGTAGCCGGCTTCCTCGATAGCCTTCAGCCGCTGGCTCGCCGGGACCAGATTGATTTTCTGGACCATCCGCGTCTTGTGCATTTCGAGCGGAATCTCTTGACCGTTGGATAACTTGAATAACATCGAACCTCCTTATCAAGCGAATGAATTTTAAATGACTTTTTTTAGTGCCCGAATCAATCGTTGATTCTGCGGCTCCGTGCCGATCGTGATCCGGAGAGCGCGGGGAAATCCGTATTCCTTGATCGTCCGGGTGATGATCCCTCGCTTCTGAAGGCCCTCGAAGACGGTCTGGCTGTCTCGGTCGAAGTCGACGAAGATGAAATTGCTCCATGTCGGGAGGTGAAAGAGGCCCAGGGTTCGATAGGCGTCATAAAGGAGGGCTTTGCCGGCGTCATTCACCTTGCGCCCTCTGGAGATATGGATGACGTCGTCGAGCGCGGCGAGGCCCGCCGCTTGCGAAATCCGGTTAACGTTGAAGGACGTGCGGACCTTCATGAGGTCGGCGATGATCTCGCGTCGGCCGAATCCGTAGCCCAGCCGAGCCCCGGCCAGCCCGTAGATCTTGGAGAAGGTGCGGAGGATGAGGATGTTCTTCCTGGCCCGGAAATGCGAAAAGGAATCCGGGAAGCGGGGGTCGTCGATATATTCGGAATAGGCCTCGTCCATGACCACGAGGACATGGTCGGGCAAGGTCCGGAAGAACTCATCGACCTCGTCCCTCGTGACGATCGTTCCCGTCGGATTATTGGGATTCGCGATGAAAACCAGCTTGGTGTCGCTCCGGATGGCCTGCCGCATCGCCCGGAGGTCGTGGGCGTGGTTTTTCATCGGGACCTCGATGAGCTCGCCGGCGGCGATGTGCACGGCGATCTTATACCAGATGAACGCGCCTTTGCTGACGACCGCGCTGGACCCGGGGCCGAGATAGGCGAGGGTGATTTGCGGCAGGATTTCTACGGAGCCGTTGCCCAGGACGATCTCCGGCGGTTGAACGCCGAATTTCTCGGCGAGGGCGGTGCGCAGGGCGAAACAGTTGTCGTCGGGATAGAGCTGGGATTCGCGGATGGCCTGCCGCATCGCCTTCAAGGCGAGCGGCGAGGGCCCCAAAGGATTCTCGTTCGAGGCGAGCTTGATGACATCCCCCTTAAGGTGAAGCTCCCGGACCACCGTTTCGATCGGCTTTCCGGGCTTATAAGGCTGGATTCTTTTGAGGTGGCTATTCGCTTCGATCATCTCGTTCCTTTCCGAGGACGCGCGTGGGCGGTCAAAGAAACGTCCGTTGAGAACATTTGGGGGAGTCGAATCGAGATCCTCCGAAAGAAATGAAGCGGGCCGGGCGTTGCGTCGTATAAAAAAGCGGCTGTCTTCAAAAAGGATATTTCCTGGTTAAAGAAAATTTTTTATCATAATTAACGAAAAATGTGAAGCCCTCTCGTTCTCCCCGGGAGTCGGGGCGTCATCGGTTTTCAAAGTAGCTGCGTCCTTTGTGCTCGACCACTTTGATCTTGCCTTCGGCCAGGAGGCGGACCAGGGGCCCGGCGATCTCCTCCTGGGCGCGCCCTAAAGCGAGGGCGATGTCATCGGCCGTGACTGGCCGGCGTCGGACCGTGGCGAGGACGGCCTTCGCGACGTCTTCCCCATCCGGCCGCCGTTCTTTTTTGTTGAAATCGGCGATGATCTCGGCTTTCGGGCCGAAAAGCGCGCGGATTCTTTCGAGGTCGACGCGGTCGAGAGGCTTGGCCGACGGTTCGGCCGGCGGCCGGACGACGGTGTTCAGTTGGATCTTGTCCGGCTTGATCCGGGTGACCGCCCGCTTGAGCGCGCGGAGATGGTCGGGCGAATCGTTGACCCCCCGGACGAGCATGATCTCGAGCCAAATCCGGCCTTTGTATTCTCGGCGGAAACGCTCCAAACCCGAAATGATGTCGCCCAGGACAAGGTCCTTATGCGGGCGGTTGACCCGCCGGAAGACGTCAGGAGCGGCCGCGTCGAGCGAGGGAACGACGATGTCGGCGTCGAGGAGATCCCGGCGGGCCGCGTCGTTCGCGAACGATGAACTGTTCGTGAGGACGACGACCGGGATGTCGGTCATTCGCTTGATGCCGCGAATGACCTTGGCGATCCCCGCGTGGAGCGTCGGTTCTCCCGAGCCGGAAAAGGTGATGGCGTCGACCTGCCGGTTGCTCGCGAGGGCGGCTTTGACCTCGGCCAGAATCCTGGCCACGGGCACGAATTCCCGACGACGGACGGTCGTCGACCCCGCCGAGCCGAGCTGGCAATAGACGCAATCCATAGAACATGTCTTGAACGGAAGAAGGTCCACGCCGAGCGAATACCCGAGACGGCGCGACGGGACGGGTCCGTAAAGATGGGACGGCTCACGCCGTCGCGTCCCACTCTGGCGCGTCGGTCGCATCATATCCGTCTTATGATTTCGCATGGAGGCGCAAAAACCGGGCAAGCGAGCGGTCGTAGGTCCGCTCGACCGCGTCCGGAAACACGCAGGCCGGCAATTCCCGGCTGTCCCAATGATAAGCGAGGCATTCGCAACAAAGGCCTTTGCGGGGGCAGGGCTCGTAGGTGCAGTTGCATCGCGCGAGGTTCTTTTGAACGCTGCACTCTTTCACGGGAGGTCTCCTTCGCGTTGTTTCATTCTACGGAGGGCTGGATATTTTGCCCGGGGAAATTTATACTATATCCTATTCTTTACGAAAGAGAAAGACCATGAGCCGCATGTCCGCCAAAGAGGCCAGGGCCGGCCTCCGGGCCCGTCTCCCAGGGATCGAGACGTTCCCCAACCAGTTCCCCGATTACGAAATCAGGATCGAAATTCCCGAGTTCACGTCGGTCTGCCCCAAGACGGGGCTTCCGGATTTCGGGACGGTCCGGATTGTCTATGTTCCCCGAAAAACCTGCCTGGAACTCAAATCCCTCAAGGATTATATCCTCGCTTACCGCAACCTGGGTATATTCTATGAGAATGCCGTGAACCGGATCCTCGAGGATGTGGTCCGGGCCAGCCGCCCCGTCCGGGCTACGGTCATCGGTGAATTCAACCCCCGGGGCGGGATCAAGTCCGTCATCGAAGCCCGGTATCCTCGCGGCCGGAGGTTCTCCGGGTAATCCGGGACCGCCCGTCCGTTCTCCCTCCTCCATGGACAGACCCCCCGAGACCCGATTCGGCGCGAGCGACGCCCTGATGTTCCTCGCCGTGGTGATCTGGGGCATCAACTTCACCTTCATCAAGATCGGTCTCCGGGAGCTTTCGCCGGGCGGATTCAACGGCCTTCGCATCCTCCTCACCGCCGTTCTCTTCCTCGCGATCCTGGGACTGTCGCGGCGGGGCTTCGGCCCCGTCCGCAAGGACCTTTGGAAGCTCGCCCTGATCGGAATCGCCGGCAACACGCTTTATCAATTCCTGTTCATCTCTGCGGTCAGTCTGACCTCGGCTTCGAACACGTCGCTCATCCTGTCTATGTCGCCGATCTTCGTCGCGCTCCTCAGTGTTCTGTTCCGGATCGAGCGGATCCATTGGGCCGCGTGGCTGGGAATCCTCGTATCGTTCGCCGGCCTCTATCTCGTCATTGCCAAGCAGGACGGCGGCCTGAATTTTTCGGCCGTCGGATTCCGGGGTGATGTCATGATATTCTTTGGGACGATGCTTTGGTCAGCCTACACGGTCTGGTCCAAGCCCTTTCTCGATAAGCTGTCCCCCCTTCAGTTCGCCACGGTGACGATGGGCTTCGGCGCGCTGTTCTATGTCCCGGTGACCATCAAGGATATCGTGCGCATCCCCTGGGCCTCGGTTTCGGCGAAGGCTTGGATGGGGTTGGTGCTGTCCTCCGTATTCGGGCTGGTCGTCGGATATCTCATCTGGTACTATTCCGTGCACAAGGTCGGGAACGCTAAAACGGCCATTTACAGCAACTTGACGCCCATTTTCACGATCTTTTTTGCCGTCCTCTTCCTCGGAGAAAAAGTTCACGCTTCCGAGATCATCGGAGCGGCGGTCATCCTGGCCGGCGTTTATCTGACGCGCGCCGGCTATAAATTCTTCCAAAAGAACGGGCGGGTCCCGGATTCGGGATGAGTTCGGAGTCCGTCACCGGAGCCCGAGACGGCTTCGGCACTGACGGATTTTCATGTCCGCGTTCTTCTTGTCCGTAAACGTCCGGGCGAGCTCGAGGGCTTTTTCGAAGTACGGAA
>JBGOYP010000106.1:0-7518 GCA_041479785.1 Candidatus Aminicenantia bacterium
CGGACCTGTTCGGCAAGAAGCCGGACGTTCGTCCCACCGGCAAGCGCCGTGACGCGAAAATGGCGCGCATGACGGCGGATCACCTCGAGCGCGTTCCGGCCGATGGTGCCGGTCGACCCCAGAATCGAGACCTTGGTCATTCCGTCTTATGTCCAGAAGAACCGGATATAGTAATAGAAAAAGGGAGCGGCCAGAAGGAAGCTGTCGACGCGGTCGAGAAACCCGCCATGGCCGGGGAGCAGGTTCGAGGAATCCTTGACCCCGGCGGCCCGCTTGAAAAGCGACTCCAAAGGGTCGCTGACCTGGGCGACGGCATGGACGAGCACTCCGCACAGCGCGGCCTGGCCGGGGAGGACGGACCGGAGGAAAAGGGAGCGCGCGGCCAGGGCGCCGACCAGGGCAAAGACGATCCCGCCCGCGGCGCCTTCCCAGGTCTTGTTCGGGCTGGCCATCGGCGTCATCCGATGACGTCCCAAGAGCTTGCCGAAGAGAAACGCCCCGGAATCCCCGGAAAAAATCACGGCGAAGAGAAAATAGAGCGTCCAGGGACCGCGCTCGACGCGGAGCGTGTAGAGATAGTTCAAGGTGAGGCCGACGTAGACGGCCCCGAACAGAGTCACCGCGAACGACCCGGTGAACGACGCGACTTTTTCAACGCGGTCGGTCAGGAGAAGATAGACCAGGCCGGCGAGGATAAGTCCCCCCAGGAGAGCGACCTGGACGGGCAGTTGCGGCAGATAGAACGAGGCGCCGATGAGCAGCGCGAAGGGAATTCCGACGGACGGCCGGGGCTCGAGTTTCCTGCGCCAGGCCAGGCCGTAAAATTCCGCCAGGGCGGCGACGACGACCGCCTGAAGGGTCAGGAAAAAGAGCCATCCCGCCCCCCACTGGACGACGACGACGAGAACAGCCAGGAGAATCATAGCCGTGGGAAAACGTTGGCGCAGACTCATATTAGGGATGGATGTCGCCGAACCGGCGCTCGCGCTTTTGATAATCGAGGATGGCTTGAAGGAGATGCTTTCGCCGGAAATCGGGCCAATAATCGGGCGTGATCCAGATCTCGGCGTACGCGATCTGCCACAGGAGAAAATTCGAAATCCGGAATTCGCCGCTCGTCCGGATGAGAAGGTCGGGGTCGGGGAGGTCCGCCGTATACAGATAGCGCGAGAACACGGCCTCGTCGAGGTCGCCGGCGCCCAGGCGCCCCTCGCTCAGGATCTTTTTGGCCGCGTCCACGATCTCGGTCCGGCCCCCGTAGTTCAACGCCAGGCCGATCTGAAGCCGACGGTTGTTCCGGGTCAACTCTTCGACCCGCTCGAGCTCGCGACGCACCCCGGGCGGAAGTCCCTCGCGTTGACCGAGGACGCGCAATCGGAAATCGTTCTCGACCAGGACCTTGTCCTCCTTCCTGAGGAATTCCTCGAGCTGGCGGAAGAGCGTTGTGACTTCCCTTTTCGGGCGTTTCCAATTCTCTTTCGAGAAGGCGAACAGCGTCAGGACCTGGATGCCGACCCGGGCGCTCGTTTCGATGATTTCCTTGACCGATTTTTCCGCGGCCCGGTGTCCCTCGACCCGGGGAAGCCCCCGCATTCTCGCCCAGCGGCCGTTCCCGTCCATGATCACCGCGACGTGGGCCGGTATTTTCGTGAAATCGATCGCGCCGACGAGCTTTTCTTCCTCGCTTCCGGGCGCGATGAAGCCCTCTAACCTCTTGAGCATGCGGGCATTATACACTATCACCTCCGGCCAGGCAAAAAGGCCGGAGGGGCCTTTTTTCCCGGCCCTTCCCAAGGGTTCGCGAATCTGTTAATCTAATCCCCCCGGAAAAGAAGGACTCGAATGTGTCTCGGGATTCCGTCCAAGGTCGTCGAAATCGAGCGGGAGAGTCTGTCCGGCAAGATCGATTATCTGGGGACGAAGGTCAGGACGAACTTCGCCCTTCTTCCCGATATCCGGGTCGGAGATTGGGTGATCGTCCATGCCGGCTTCGCCATCTCCCGCCTCGATGAACACGAAGCGCGCGAAACTCTCGATTTGCTCCGGGAAATCGCGGAAAAGACCCCTTGACGGCGAGACCCGAAGGAACATCTCGGGCCATGCTGAAGACCGACCGCTATCGCGACAAAACCACGATCGGGGCCCTTCTCCGCCGGATCGACGACAAACGGCGCGACCTCGGTTCGTCGTTCCGGATCATGGAGGTTTGCGGAACGCACACGATGACCATCCATCGCTCCGGCCTCCAGCCGATGCTTCTCGACGCCGGCATCGAGATGATCTCGGGGCCGGGGTGCCCGGTCTGCATTACGCCGGCCGAGTTTCACGAAGCGGCCATATCGCTCCTCTCCGGCCGCGAGGGTTTGATCCTCGCGACGTTCGGGGACATGACGCGCGTCCCGACCCGCCTGGGTTCTCTCCGGCGCACGGTCCCGGCCCGGGATTCGGCCATGGAAATCATCTATTCTCCCGACGAAACACTCGCCCTGGCCCGGCGCTACCCGGATAAAGACGTCGTTTTCTTCGGGGTCGGCTTCGAAACGACCATCCCGGCGATCGCCATGACGGCGAAAACGGCGCACGACCAAAAAGTGAGGAACTTCTCGATCCTATCCGCACTCTGGGTCATTCCGCCGCCGCTCCGAGCCATCCTCGAGTCGGGCGAAGCCAATATCTCCGGATTCCTCTATCCCGGCCATGTCAGCGCGATCATCGGAGTCAAACCTTACGCCTTCGTCGCCCGCGAATTCGGCATTCCCGGAGCGATCGCCGGTTTCGAGCCGGCGGACATCCTTCTGGGCATCATCTCGATTCTCGACCAGATCCAAACCGGGGAGCCCGGCGTCGCCAACGTATATGCGCGCGCCGTCCGGCCCGAGGGGAATAGGGTCGCGCTTTCCCTGATGGACTTCGTTCTCAAGCCGACGGACGCCTGTTGGCGGGGCCTGGGTGTCATCCCGGCCAGCGGCCTGGCCTTGCGCGACCGCTACGACCGCCAGAACGCGGAAGTCGAATTCGACCTCAAGATCGAGCCGCGGCCCTCAGACCTTCCCGGGTGCCGCTGCGGCGAAGTCCTGCGCGGCATCTTGGCCCCTCCGGACTGCCCATTATTCGGCAAAGCCTGTTCCCCGGAATCGCCCCAAGGACCCTGTATGGTTTCGTTCGAGGGCGCCTGTCTCGTCCACCTTCGGTATCGGATGCGGCCATGAAAAGAATAAGCCTGGAGCTCGGGAGCGGCGGGAAGCTCATGCGGGACTTCATCGCCGGACGGATCGTGCCGGCCTTCGACAACCGGATGCTCGGCGAACTCAGGGACGCGTCTCATCTTCCCGGCGGGATCGCCTTTACGACGGACAGCTATGTCGTCGATCCCATTTTTTTTCCAGGAGGAGATATCGGGACCTTGGCCGTGAACGGGACGGTCAACGACCTCGTCGTCTCCGGGGCCCGGCCCCGATTCCTGTCCCTTGGGCTGATCCTCGAGGAAGGGCTCGAAGAGACCCACCTGGACCGGATCTTAGGTTCGATTCGAACGGCGGCGCGGCGGGCCGGTGTCCAGGTCGTCACGGGCGACACGAAGGTCGTGAAAAAAGGACAGGGAGATAAAATCTTCATCAACACGAGCGGCATCGGCACCGTCGTGGCCCGGCCGCGGCCCGACCGCGTCAGGCCGGGCGACCGGATCATCGTCACCGGCACGCTGGGAGAACACAGCCTGGCCGTCCTGACCGCCCGCGGGGCTTTCGGAATCGAATCCCGCATCCGCAGCGACTGCGCGCCCTTGACTTACCTTTTGCCGCTTTGGGCGTCCGGAGCTCTCTGGATGCGCGATATCACCCGCGGCGGCTTGGCGACGATTCTCTCCGAGCTCGCCGACGAGCTCCCCTATCCCGTTGTCCTCGACGAGGACGCCGTGCCTTTGTCCAAGGCCGTCCGCGCGGCAACCGAGCTCCTCGGCATCGACCCTCTTTATCTAGCGTGCGAAGGCCGCGCGGTCGTCGTCGCCCCGGCGGCGAGGGCGGCCCGCATCCTGGCCCGCATCAGGAAAAATCCGCTCGGCCGTCGGGCCGCGGCGGTCGGCACGGTCGGGGGAAGCGTCGGGCGGGCCGGCGAGCTTCTGTTGAAGACGATGGCCGGAGGGGTTCGAACCCTCGAACCGCTGACGTCCGAGCTCCTTCCGAGGATCTGCTGAAGGATGAGAAAAAGGAAACGATCGGCCCTTCTCGCATTTTTAACCGTCGGAGCGGTGATTATCCGCGTTGCCGGATACGGCTTTTCGTCTGAAGAGAAGTCCCAGGGCCGGACCGCGCCGTCGTTCACGGATTTTCGTTCGAGCGTCAAGGAATTTCGCGAGCTCTACGACCTCATCCGGGCGACTTTGAACAACAATCGGGTCACCTTCCAGGGAAAAACGGGATCGGTCTCGGGGTTTGCCGCCGGAACGGCCTATCCCCAGGTCTGGATCAGGGACTCCGCGACGGTTCTCCCGGCGTCCCGATTTATTTATGATGCCCCATATCTCGAATCCTGGCTCTTGGAGCATCTGGCCTACCAAAAGGCCGACGGACAGCTCGAAGATTGGTTCGATTCCCGCGGTCAATCGGACAAGAACACCACCGAAACCGACCAGGAAACGAGCGCCGTTCGCGCCGCCGCCGAAATCGCACAACTCGTCGGATACGGCTGGCTGTCGGACAAAGTTCACGATGAAACCATTCTCTCCCGGCTGGAACGGGCCCTTCAATACGTGTTCGACAAAAGATTCGATAAAGCCCACGGCCTCGTCACCGGAGCGCACACGGCCGACTGGGGCGACGTGGATATGACTTACGCCGACCAGCGGGCCATCTATGTCGACAAAAACACGCATTGGACGTGCGATATCTATGACCAAGCCCAATTCTTCGGCGCGGCGACGGCGCTGGCCCGGATCCTGGGCGAGTCCGGCGCGGCCGGAAAAGCGTTTGTTTGGACGAAGCGCGCCGCCTCGGTCCGCGAGAGCGCCGACCGCTGGTTATGGCAGGAGGACAAGGGCTATTACCGCGTCCACCTTCATCTCGACTCCCTGCGGCACGATTTCGATGAGGACGCGATGTTCGCCATGGGCGGGAACGCGGAAGCCGCGATCTCCGGCTTGGCGTCCCCCGATCACGTCCGGCGCATCGTCCAAGCGGCGCTCGACCGGCAAAAAAAATTCGGGATATCGACCATTTCTGGAGCTCTCCTCCCTCCCTACCCCAAAGGTTTCTTCAAGCACCCGATGATGGACGACCCGTACGAATACCAGAACGGAGGCCAGTTGGACTGGTTCGGCGCGAAACTCGTCGCCGCGATGTTCACGAACGGCTTCAGCCGCATCGCCAAAGACAAACTCCTCGAAATCGCAAGGAAAGATATCGCGGGCCGGGGGCTTCACGAATGGGATACCCCCGCCGGCCTCGGCCGGGGAAGCGCGTTCTATAGCGGCAGCGCCGGAAGCCTGGCCTATGCGCTGTTCGAGGGATATTTCGGCTTGAGGATGTCCGGCGAAGGGCTGGCCGTCACGCCGCGGCTCGGCGGCGACCAGGCCTCGGTCCAAGCCGTGATTCCGGCCGCGGGAATTTGGGTGACTTACGACTATCGCTGCGACACGGAGAAAGGCACAGTCGTCCTGAGAACGGACAGTAGCATGAACAAACCCGGTACGTTGGGCGTGGTCATCCCGGCCTTCCGGGGCGGGCCGCCGACAGCCAAAGAGATCGGAAAAATCGTCGTCCTGCTAGACGGCCGGAAAACGGCCTTCGACGTTTTTTCTCTGAACGACGACCTCGTCGTCAAGGTCGTCACGGACGTCCGGAACCGGACTTTGGAGGTCCGCTACTTCCGGCCGATCGAATAATATTCGAATCCGAGTTTTCTCACCTCGGCCGGCTTGTAGATGTTCCGGCCGTCGACGATGATCGGGTTGGCCATGAGGGCTTTGACCTTCTTCAGGTCGAGGCCGAGGAATTCTTTCCACTCCGTGCACACGAGCAGCGCGTTCGCGCCCGCGGCCGCCTTGAACGGCGAGGGGCAATACGTGACGCGGGCCTTATCCTCCGGGAAAAGCTCTTTCATGTTGTCCTGCGCCTCGGGGTCATAGAGACGGAGGATCGCCCCTTCGTTCAGGAGCTCTTTGATCAGCTTGATGGCCGGCGCTTCGCGGATATCGTCGGTCTCGGGCTTGAAGGCCAGTCCGAGGATCGCGATTTTCTTGTCCTTGAGGATCCACAGGGCCCGTTTGACCTTATCCACGTACGTCCGGGTCCGGCCGGCATTGATACGGTCGGTCTCCTTGAGGAGGTTCATGTCCACCCCGAGGTCCTCGCCGATCTTGATCAAGGCTTTGAGGTCCTTGGGAAAACACGACCCGCCGAAGCCCAAGCCCGCTTTGAGGAACAGGCTCCCGATCCTCGGGTCGAGGCCCATGCCTTTGGCCACCTGCTCGATGTCGGCGTCCGTCTTTTCGCAGAGGTTCGCCATGAGGTTGATGTAGGAGATCTTCATGGCCAGGAAGGAGTTCGAGGCGTGCTTGATGAGCTCGGCCGTGTCGATGTTCGTGACCACGACCTTGTCCTTAACGCAATCATAAATCCGGACGAGCATGTCGCGCGCCCGGTCGGAGTCGACGCCGATGACGATCCGGTCGGGGCGGAGGAAATCGCCGACGGCCGAGCCCTCGCGGAGGAACTCGGGGTTCGAGGCGACGTCGAATTCGACGTTCGATTTCTTGTAGAGCGTGATCGTCCGCTTGATCCACTGCGACGTCTTCACCGGGACCGTGCTCTTTTCGACGACGACCTTGTAGCCGTTCAGGTTTTCGGCGATCATCCGCGAGACCTCTTCGATCTGCGACATATCGGCGCTCCCGTCGTCGCCCTGCGGCGTCCCGACGCAGACGAAGATGACGTCGGCGGCCTGGATCGTGCCGTTCAAGTCGGAGGTGAATTTGATGTTCCCTTTCTTGAGGTTTGTTTTCAGGAGCTTGTCGAGGCCGGGTTCGTAGATCGGGACCTCGCCTTTCGAGATGCGTTTGATCTTATCGGCCATCTTGTCGGCGCCGACCACGGTATGGCCGAATTCGGCCAGGCCGACGGCCGTCACCAGGCCGACATATCCCGTTCCGATGACTGCGATCTTCATGGGGTCCTCCTTGGGTCGCGATACCAGGCGATCGTCTGTTCCAAACCCCGGCGGAAATCGAACCGGGGGTGATAGTTTAACACGGACCGCGCTTTCCCGATGTCCGCGGCCGAATGCCGGATGTCTCCGGGGCGGGGCGGCGTGTAGACGGGCTCGAGCCCGGTGCCGAGGATGCCGTTGATGGTCCGGACGAGCGCGTTCACGCTCAGGCTTTCGGCGGACGCGATATTGAAGACGTTTCCGGCGCCGCCCGTCGTTTCCGCGGCCAGGATGTTGGCCGCCGCGACGTCGCCGACGTAGACGAAGTCCCGCGTCTGCTCGCCGTCGCCGAAGATGACCGGACGCTCCCCGGCCAGC
>JBGOYP010000107.1:0-7450 GCA_041479785.1 Candidatus Aminicenantia bacterium
ACCTTGAACATGGGACCTCCCTCGTTTTATTTTCACCAGCAATTCCACGGCCAGGTTCGCCTGCATATGGGCCACGACGCCGACCCGCGGCGCCATGGGCGAAATCCCGGGTTTCGGTTCGCTCTCCTCGTCGCCGCAGATATAGAGCGTCCCGGCTTTCCGCTGTTTGATCCGGGCGTTCCGGCCGAAGCCCGACAATCCCGACGCGGCGATGACCGGACGGGTCGGAAAAGCGGAGATCCAGGACTCGATGAGCATCTCTTTCTGGTCGGCCCGGTCGAAAGCTTCAATGAGGAGGTCGGCCTCTCCGAAGAGCGCGGCCACGGTTTTCCGCGTGACCTTCGCTCGACGGCCGACATAGTCCGAGAAGGGCTGGATGCTTTTGAGGTTCTCGACCAAGGCTTCGACCTTGACCCGCCCGACCTGCCGCCAGAAATACTGCTGGCGGTTGAGATTCGAGACTTCGATCCGGTCGAAATCGGCAATGATGAGCTTGCCGACGCCGGCCCTGGCCAGAGCGAACGCGACGTTCGAGCCCAACCCCCCCGCGCCCGCAATGCCAACGACACTCCGGCGGAGGGCGGATAAAACCGCCGGGTCATGTTTCGCGAAGAACGCGCGCTCCGATCGGTTCATCATCTGACGTTATGGCGAGGTCTTTTGCGGCTCGGCTAAGCGCTCCGAAGGGAAGGCGAAGTTTTCGAAAATCCTAGCTGATCAGCCGGCCGAGGGTCCACAGGACCGCGAGCGCGACCAGCACTCCGGCCGTCGCCCAGCGCGGACGCCGCTCGGCCGCGGTCTCACCCGACGCGCCAGCCGCCAGTCCCAACGGGACCATGAGGAGCGACGCCAGGGCGGCCAGGCTGCCGCCGACGAAAATATGATGGAGAACCTTGGGCGTTCCTCCGGCGACCCAAGGTGCGTAACGGGCGACGTATGTAATCATGACCGCGAAGAGGGCATATCCGCCGTAGGCCGTGACGATGCCGGTCAAGGCCGTGCGCAGAGAAAACCTCTTCGGGTTCTTCAGCCAAGCCGTCGCCGCGATGTCGAAGACCAGGCCGATGAAGAAGATTCCAAGGAGATGGCAATAATAGGGAGCGGCGTACGCCAGCTTGAAGAGCGACGCCGTCGCCCCGATGACCGTCGACGTCCCGGGCTTATTGACGACGGCCCGGCCGGCCCCTAACAGGAACAAAGCCCACGCGGTCAGCCAGACGGAGGCAAAGGGAACGTTGTTCTTGAAAAAGGCTTCGCCCCCGATCACTTCCATGATCCCCCAGAGCGAGCCGAAGACCAAGAGCCATACCCAATTCTTGATGTTTTTCATCCTTTGACCTCCTTGGAAATGACGATCTGGACCTTGCGGGGATTTTTCGCAACGTTATTCAAGGATTGGACCATACCTTGGATCGTGTTCAGAAAGACTTTCCTGACGAACGGGTTCATAGCCACGGCCTTCCCGTCCACTTTAAGAACGATCCGCGCACTTTTCATCGCAGACCTCCCTTGAGCCAGGCCGCGAGCCTGGCCGTTTCGTCCGGGCGAAAGACCGGAACGCACGCCGGGATGGGAACGTCGGCCACGACGGCGGCCAATTCCGGAGCCGGGACCGTCACTCCGGACGCTCCGCCCGACCTCACGACCTCGATTTTCTTGAGCCTCGAGTCGCCGCGTCCGCCCTCGACGAGGACGATGTCCATGCCGGAAAATGCCGAGCGGGCTAACGCCGTGAGAGACGGGACCTTGGCTCCCGTTCGGATCACGGCCCACATCCCGCCGGACACGAGGCCCGCGCCGACGGCGCCCGCGGCGAGGACCTTCGACGAATCCTTACGCCGTCCGCCCAAGTCGAACCCGTGGGCGCAGTGCTTGATGACGGCGACGGAGACGCCTTGCTTCTTGAGCTCCGGGATAAGCCGCGTGATCAGCCGGGTTTTTCCGCTCCCGGAATCTCCGACGATCGCGACGATCTTCATCCTCTCGCGGGTGACGCCCCGGCGGTTTCTATATAGCATAGGAAAATATTGAAGTCAAAAGCCGAAATTGCTATAGTATCAAACTGCTCCGAGCCGAGGAGGCTAACGCCGGTCGGACGGCCGGCCACGCCCTTCGGCCGACAGGGTCAGGCGGGAAACGGCCTGGCCTTCCCATACGAAAAGGAGTTGTCATGGACACCCGCATCCATCATTCGCTTTTCCAAACCCTTCTGACCACGGCCCTCGTCATCTTCTTGACCGGTTCCTTGGTCGGCGTCGCGTTGGGCCGGCAGACCGGCCCGCCCCAGAAGGAAAAAGAACAGGCAAAACAGGTCAAGATCACGGAAGAGATCCAGGTCGTAGGCAAGGCTCCGAAGGAGCAACCGATCTCGACGGTCACGACCCTCGACTTGACCCAGGTCGAAAAGAGCAGGCCCGTCGACCTGTCCGAAGCGATCCGCTATGCGCCCGGCGTCGTCGTCACGGTCGGCAGCAAGTACGAATTCGCCTTGAAGCTGCGCGGGATGGATTCCCGCCGGATCGCTCTCCTCATCGACGGCATCCCGAGCTACGAGCCTTATTACGGCTCGTTTGACCTGAAAACGGTCTCGGCGCAAGGCATCCAATCGCTTCAGATCACGAAGGGCCCGTCGTCCGTTCTTTACGGGCCGAACACGCTCGGCGGGATCGTCAACGTCATCACCCGCAGGCCCGGGTCCGAGCCTTATCTCACGGTCAACGGCAGCTTGGGCGAGCGGAAGACCCGCTCGGCCGGCCTCGATGCGGGATTCCAATGGAAACGCTTCTCTCTTTCGGGCAACGTCGGCTATCAGGATTCGGACGGATTTTCTTATCCCGGGGAATGGTCCGGCGATCAAAGCGCCTGGATGAACTCCGATTACCGCCGGTTCAACCTTAACGCCAAGATCTTATATGCGCCGTCGAGCGATTCCGAATTCATGGTGAACGGGGGCCTCTACACCTCGGACTACGGAATCCCGCCGGCCCTTCGGATCCAGAAAGCCAAATACTGGCATTTCAAAAACTGGGATCGCTATACTCTGAACGCCGGCGGATTCATGTCGCTCGGACGGAACGCCTCGCTCCGATTCCGGGCGTTCTACGTGAACTATCAGAACACGCTGGACCAGTGGAAAGACATGGCCATGACGGTCCGGCAGTTTGAGAGCTCTTTCGACAACTCCGTTTATGGCGGATTCGCCTTGGCCGATTTCTCTCTCACGTCCTGGAACTCCCTGAAGATGAGCCTCAATTATGAGAGGGACGTCGCCCGGATCCAGGACGATGTCGGCAAGTCCTGGACCGAAAATCACCAAGGGACGCTCTCTGCGGCCGTGGAGGACCACGTCGTTCTCACGGAATCGTGGAGCGTTATCAGCGGCCTCAGCCTGGACGCCATCGACAAGTTCACCGGAGGGACGACGACGCGGCTTAATCCCCTGCTCGGCGTTAAATTCACGCCCGGCGAAAATCTGGACTTGCACATCTCGGTGTCGCAGAAATCCCGGTTCCCCAATATGCGCGCCCTCTATTCCCCGTCGGGAGGAAATCCCGACCTGCTGAGCGAGACCGGGACCAACGGCGAAATCGGGTTCACCTGGACGAACCGCGGTTTTAGCGTCTCGGGGTCCGCGTTCCTCTACCGGTTCAAGAATTTGATCGACACGTTGACGGGGCCGGATGGCGTCAAGCGCAACTACAACGTCGGCCGGGCCCATATCAACGGATTTGAGCTCCAGGCCCGGAAATCGCTTGGCTGGCTGGATGCCACGGTCAATTACACCTATCTCGACCACCGCAACGAAACCAACGACCGGCCGCTCGACGCGCTCTCCGACCATACTCTCAATTTTGACCTTACGGCAACTCCTGTCCGCGCCCTGAGCTTCAGTGTCTTCGGTCTCGGAGCCTCCAAGTCGTTCTGGTTCGACACCACGTCAAACCAGGTCCTCACCATGCCGGCGTATTTCAACCTGGACGCCGTGGCGTCGTACCACTTCTTACGGTTCGATGTTTTTTTCAAGGTGACCAATATCTTCAACAATTTCTGGTATTCCGAACCGGTCTTTCCGGCGCGGGCGCGGTTCTTCGAGGTCGGAGCGAAAATCCGCGTATTCTAAAACCGCGGCTTAAAGCCCCAAGTCGCCGGCGATCCCCTGCATCGCGCCGATGCAGAGGCCGATGAACTCATCCAGGTCCAAGCCCAGGTTCCGGCATTGCTCGATCTCTTCACGGCGGGCGCCGCGGGCAAAGCTCTTCTCTTTATACCGGCGCTTGACGAACTCGAGGTCGATGCTTTTGAGTTTCTTGTCCGGATGCATGAGGGTCGCGGCGATGATCAGGCCGGTGAGCGGGTCGATCGAATAGATAGCCCAGTCCATCGCGGTCTCGCACGGAACCTTGGCGGCGTGAGCTTGGACTGCGTGGATGATCGCCGGGTCGACGCCGAGGTCGTTGAGGAGCTTGACCGTCTCGATTGTGTGCAACTCGGGGCTTTTCTCGGTGAGCTCGTAGTCCAGGTCATGGAAGAGCCCGGACCGGGCCCAAGGCTCGGCGAACTGGCCGAGCCGTACCGCCACGGCCCGCATGCAGGCTTCGACGGCCAGGCAGTGCTTGACTAGATTTTTGTTCTTCAGATGCGTCGTGACGAGCGTTAGGCTTTCTTCTCGCGTCATGCGGGTTCTCCTTCGTTTTATTTTTTCTTGGGGGCCGTGTCCTTGGGCGTTTCCCCGGCCAAGATCAAGCAGGTACTTTTCGACGACGCCGGGTCGAACGTATGGACCAAAATATACGGGCCGGCGCAGACCGGCGACGCCTGGAGAACGCCGCCCGCGTCGAACGACCCCGAAGCCTGTCCGGTTTCTTTATTGTAGGCGGTCATGCGGGAAGACCGGGCCGCCATGAATATCTGCCCGCCCGAAAGGGCCGGGCTAAACACCGCGCGGCCGGCGATGCTTTGCCACCAAACCATCTCCCCGTTTTTTTTCTTCACGGCGTAAAGGACGTTGTTTGCGGTTACGAAATAGATCCGCTCGTCATCGGCCACCGGAAGGGCCGCGATTGGACGACCGGTCTTGATGCTCCAGCGCCAGGCCAGAGAACGCGCATCCAGACGGCGGAAGGTATTGTCGTCCAGGCTTACGTAGAGCGTCCCGTCCTCCGCATAAAGCGGACCGGCGACAGGGGCCGTTAGCGTCACCTCTCCGGTCGTTTGGCCCGAAGGGTGCAGGAAGGTCAGCGCGCGACTTGGCGAGGCCAGGGCAAACCCGCGGGCCGGAAGAACGGCGGCGCCGGTTAGCGCTTCGGTTAGACGATATCCCCAGGCGTTCGCGCCCGTGTTCGGGTCAATTAAAGACAGCGCCCCGTCCCCCGTGACAAAAAAAACCTTCCCTTCAAATAGGCCAACGTCTCCGGACGGCATCTCCTGGAGGTCGCGCGTCCATCGTAAAAATCCGCCGGCGGAAACGGACAGAAGCCGGCCATCGACGTCCAGCGCGATGATCGTCTCCGGGCCCAGCGCCCAAAGTCCCGAAAGCGGCACCTCGGCCGCGACGCGCCAGGCTAGGGCTTTTTGGACTACGTCGACGGCGTAAATCATGCCGGCGTTCGTCGCGAAAACGACCATGTCGCCCGCGAGAGCCGGCGCACCGGCGATCTCGCCGTCGTATTCGATTTTCGCTTCGACGTGCAGGGGGAAACGGATCTCGGGAGCGGCGGGCTTTATCGGGCCGGTCGAGGCGCCGAGCGCGAGGCCGAAACCGTAGGCTCCGACGCCCAGGATACGAACGATTGTTCTCATGCGATTCGAGCGGCTCATGATAGCACGTTCGCGGCGGTCGCTCAAACTTTACGCGAACGGCGAAACGTGTTATCGTTTTCCGGGTTTCCGATGATCAATTATATCCTGCTTTATAAGATCAAGAAAAAAGTGAAGTCCATGATCAAGGACAAAATCGCGATGGACGAGATCGCGACGACCCCCAGCTCCTGTCTCGACTGTCTGGCGACCGACCTGAGTTGGGAGATCTACTACATCATGAAAGAGAAAGACGAGAGCTGATCACGTCTTTGTCTCCGCCTTATCCGCCCGGATTTTCGCCTTCAGCGACGCCCACCATTCGATCCGTTTCTTGATGTCCTTCTCGAAGCCCATCGTTCCGGGTTCGTAGTACGTCCGCCCCTTCAGCCGCTCGGGCATCGTCTCCATGTCCGTCGTCCCGAACTCAAAATCGTGGGCATAAGCATAGTCCCGGCCGTAGCCGATGTCTTTCATTAATGGGGTGACGGGATTCCGGATCTGCAAAGGAACGGGCTCGTGCGGGCTCTGCTCGATGTCTTTCATCGCCCGGCCGAAGGCGACGTAGGCCCGGTTGCTTTTAGGCGCGGACCCCAGGTAGATGACCGCTTCGGCTATGGCCAACTCGCCCTCCGGACTGCCCAGGAAATCGTAGGCCTCCTTGGCGTGGAGCGCGACCGCCAAGGCTTGGGGGTCGGCCAAGCCGATATCCTCGGACGCGAACCGCACCAGGCGCCGGACGATGTAGAGCGGGTCTTCGCCCGAGGCGAGCATCCGCGCCAGCCAGTAGAGGGCGGCGTCCACGTCGCTGTTCCGCAGGCTCTTGTGCAGAGCGGAGATGATGTTGTAGTGTTCCTCGCCGTCCTTGTCATAAAGAAGCGTCCGTTTCTGAAGCGCTTCCCGGACGTCGTCGATGGAGATTGTGGACGCGGTCGCCAGGTTCGCCGCGATCTCGAGCGAATTGAGAGCCCGGCGCGCGTCGCCGCCGGAGTAGTCCAGGATCATTTGGCGCGCCGTCGGGTCGAGGGCTAGCCCGCGTGATCCCAATCCGTGGATTTTGTCGGCGAGCGCGTCGTCCAAAATCCGTGAAAGGGCGTCGGCCGATAGGAGTTGCAGGACCAGGACCTTCGTCCGCGACAAAAGCGGTGCGATGACCTCGAACGACGGGTTTTCGGTCGTCGAACCGAAGAGGATGATATCGCCCCGCTCGACATAGGGCAGAAACGCGGCCTGTTGAGCTTTGTTAAAACGATGGATCTCGTCGATGAAAATGATCATCGGCTGGCCGTACATCTTTTTATGACTTTCGGCCTTGGCCATAACCTCCTTGACATCCTTGATGCCGCTCAGCACGGCGCTGAAGAACGTGTGCGGCAGGTCAAAATGTTTGGCCAGCATCATGGCGAGCGTGGTCTTCCCCGAGCCGGGCGGGCCCCAGAAGATCAGGGATACGAGCCGGTCGGCCTCGATGAGCTGGGTCAGGAGCTTGCCCGGGCCCAAAAGATGGTCCTGCCCGTAAAGGCGGTCGAACGTCTTCGGCCGCATCCGTTCGGCCAGGGGGACATGTTTATCGTCCGCGTCCATCGCCATGTCATTATACTAAAAAAGGCCGAGGAAAGGATTCCGGGTCTTGTGCCGCCGGATTAAAAATGAT
>JBGOYP010000108.1:0-7438 GCA_041479785.1 Candidatus Aminicenantia bacterium
AGAAGACGAACCCGACCAGCACGGCCGCGACCGAGGCCAGCTGCCCGTAGCGGACGAGCTTCTTCTGGGTCAGGTTCTTGCCGAAATAGCGCTTGATGAAATCGTTGATGATGACCGAGCTGGTCACATTGATCATGGCGCTGATCGTGGACATAAGCGCCGCGAGCAGGACGGCCATGAAAAAGCCGCGCATCCCGACCGGAAGCCGCCGGAGGACGAGCGGCATGATTTTTTCCGCGTCGAATCCCGCCTGCGCGCCGAGATAAAATATTCCGAGGACCATGAACGCGCATCCCAGGATCCAGCGGAGCGTGTAACCGACCGTCCACATCCCGCCCGCGAGCTGCGCCTCCCGCGGATTCTTGGTCGTGAGAAAGAATTGAAAGTCCCAGACGTTCGGCCCGGCAAGCAGCCGGAAGACCATCCAGAAAAAACCGGCTGCGAGAAGCGGACCGAAGAGCCCGAAATGCTGATAAGCCGCCGGCGTGGCGGCCGCGTATCCGGGCCAGAGCTTCCAGGCGGGAGCGAGCGAAAACCAGGCGGGGTCTTTGACGATGAAGGTCGCGGCCGGCGGATTCTTGAAAACCAAAACGGTCATGATGACCGCCCCGACCGCGATGAGAACGGTCTGGAAGACGTCGGTCAGGATGACGCCGATAAATCCTCCCAATGTCACATAGATGCCGACCGCGACCAGGACGATGAGCGTCGCTTCCCAGCGCGGAAAGGGCAGGAACTCCTCGACGAATTTTCCCGTGCCCACGGAAATGAACATTAGGTTGAAGACCATCAGGACGAGGAGAAAGATGGCCGCCGCGAGACGGGCCGCTTCAGCATCGCGGGTCACTCCGAACCGGGTCTCGTTCCACTCGGCAAACGTCATGACGCCCGAGCGCCGGATCCACTTCGCCTGGAAGGCCATGTAGAAGCAGATCATGAACCAGCCCCAGTAGATGTGCGTCGCCCAGAGCGATTTCAATCCCAAATAGAACAGCGCCCCGATCATCGACATTGTTCCGCCGATGTCGATATAGCTCGAACACCCCGAAAGTCCGAGCATCCACCAGGGGATATTCCGGTCGGCGAGATAATAGGAATCCAGCTTTTTGGTCGCGCGCCGCTTGACCACGAATCCGATGGCCGAGACGAGAACGAGGTAGGCGAAAATAATGACGAGGTCGACGGGATGGAGATTCATGACGCTCCCCGAGGAACGAACATAGGTATCGTTTATATGATTTAGAGCCTGTTGTCAATTTGGCCAAAAAAGAAAGCCAATTAGAGCGCGAACGGACCCGCGACGTGATTAAGAAATATCGTAATGAGCCTCGAAAAAAGAGGATATAACAGCCGAAAAATTGAAAAATCGCGAAAATTTGTTAACAAAACCCAAAAAAAGTGATAAAATAGCTTCGTAAAGGATATACGTATGGTTGTGAAAAAGAACAAACCGGTTAAAAATATCGTTTTTTGGGTCGCCGCCGGCGCCCTGATCATCCTTCTCTGGAGCCTGCTCCAAACGCCCAGCCTCGTCAAGACCGAAATCACCTTCAGCCAGTTCCTCAACGACGTCGAGGCCAAAAAAGTCGAACAGGTCTCGATCACCGGCACCCAGGTCAAGGGCTTGTACCGGGACGGGACGACGTTTAAAACCATGCTTCCCGCCCAGTTCGACAAACTCGTCGATGTCCTCCGCGAGAACAAGGTCGACATCGACGTCAAAGACGCCAACAAGAGCCCGTGGTTTTCCTACCTTTTCACCTGGTTCCCGATCATCCTCCTGATCCTCTTCTGGGTCTTCTTCATGCGCCAGATGCAGTCGGGCGGCAATAAAGCCATGTCCTTCGGGAAGAGCCGGGCGAAGCTTTTTGCGTCCGGCCAGCAGAAGAAAATGACGTTCAAAGACGTCGCCGGTGTCGAGGAAGCCAAGGAAGAGCTCCGGGAAATCGTCGGCTTCCTCAAGGAGCCGCAGAAATTCCAGAAACTGGGCGGCCGGATCCCGAAAGGCGTCATCCTCGTCGGCGCTCCCGGCACGGGTAAAACGCTCCTCGCCCGCGCCGTCGCCGGCGAAGCCGACGTACCGTTCTTTTCGATCAGCGGCTCGGACTTCGTCGAAATGTTCGTCGGCGTCGGCGCGTCGCGCGTCCGCGACCTCTTTGACCAGGGCAAAAAAAGCGCGCCCTGCCTGATTTTCATCGACGAGATCGACGCCGTCGGCCGCCAGCGCGGCGCCGGACTGGGCGGGGGCCACGACGAGCGCGAACAGACGCTCAACCAGCTCCTCGTCGAGATGGACGGCTTCGACTCGAACGAAGGCATCATCCTCATCGCCGCCACCAACCGCCCGGATATCCTCGATAGCGCCCTGCTACGTCCCGGCCGGTTCGACCGCCATATTGTCGTCAATATGCCCGACGTCCGGGGCCGAGAGGACATCCTCAAAGTGCACATCCGTAAGATCCCCCTCGCCGCGGACGTGGACCTCAAGGTCCTAGCCCGGTCGACGCCTGGTTTCTCGGGCGCCGACCTGGCCAACATGGTCAACGAGGCGGCGCTCAACGGCGCCCGCTACAGCCAGGATAAAGTGACCATGAAGGACATGGAATACGCCAAGGACAAAGTCCTCATGGGCGTCGAGCGCAAAAGCATGATCATCAGCGACGAGGAAAAGAAGAGCACGGCCTTCCACGAAGCGGGCCACGCCCTGGTCGCAGCCCTCATCCCCGAGGCCGACCCCATCCATAAGGTCACGATTATCCCGCGTGGCCTGGCTCTCGGCGTAACTCAGCAACTTCCGCTCGACGACCGATACACGTACAACAAGACGTATCTTGAAGCCCAGCTTTCCGTCCTTTTCGCCGGCCGGATCGCCGAAAACCTCTTCCTCGATAAAACGACGACCGGCGCCGCCAACGATTTCGAGAAGGCGACTGAAATCGCGCGCAAAATGGTCTGCCAATGGGGCATGTCCGACCTCGGACCGCTGACCTTCGGCGAGCGCGACGACCTCATCTTCCTCGGCCGCGACCTCGCCGTGAACAAGAATTTCAGCGAGAAGACCTCGGAACTGATCGACGAGGAAGTCAGGAAGATCGTCACCCGATGTTACGAACGGGCCCGGGGGATTCTCGAAAAGAACCGGGCCAAGCTAAAGAAAATCGCGAAGCTTCTCCTCGACAAGGAAGTCCTTTCCTCCGACGAGATCAACGCGATCGCCAAAGTGAGAAAGCCCAAGACGCCGCGGCCGAAAGTCGAGCCGAGCGTTCTCCCGGCCGCCGAAAATCCAAGCCTGGCGAAAGTGGGGAAGTGAGGAGAGAGTCCGTTTTCCGGGTCAAAGACACGGCCTACGTCCTCGGCCGGCGGACCTGGATCATGGGCATCGTCAACGTCACTCCCGATTCGTTTTATGACGGCGGGCTGTATCTCGACGCCGGGAAAGCCGTCGCCCACGGCCTCGAGCTCGCCGCCGAGGGCGCCGACATGCTGGACATCGGCGGCGAGAGCTCCCGTCCCGGGTCCGACCCCACGCCCACCGAAGATGAACTCCGTCGCGTCGTCCCCGTCATCGCCGGTTTGCGGAGACAGTCGGGCGCGCTCATCTCCGTGGACACGATGAAGCCCGACGTCGCTGAAGCCGCCCTGGACGCCGGGGCCGACATCATCAACGACGTCAGCTCGTTCCGGCTCGATCCCCGAATTCTCGAACTTGCCTCGCGGCGCAAAGCCGGCTTCATCGTCATGCACATGGCCGGGACGCCGAAGACGATGCAAGTCCAGCCGCGCTACGACGACGTGATCGCCGACATCCGGAGGTTCTTCGCCGAAAAGCTCGAAATCGCGGAAGCCTACGGCCTGGACCGGGAGCGCCTGATGATCGACCCCGGGATCGGGTTCGGCAAGCGGCTCGAAGACAATCTCGCTTTGCTCAACGGCCTGGCCGCCTTCGAGGACCTCGGCCGCCCCGTCCTCCTCGGCGTCTCGCGCAAATCGTTCATCGGCAAGATCCTGAACGCGCCGCCCGAAGACCGGCTCGAGGGTACGATCGCCGCTTCGGTCATCGGCGTTGTCCGAGGCGCCCATGTCCTCCGCGCTCATGACGTCCGGGCCGTCAAGCGCGCCGTCTTAGTCGCGGAGGCCATTCTCGCCGTGAATCCCGGCCGGCCGCGGCCCGAAGAGAATGGGAGATATGTTCACTAATATCCTGACGGCGCTCTCCCGGTTCACGGTCAGCGACCTCGCGGACATCCTTCTTGTCGCCGTCATTCTCTACTCCGTCCTACTTCTGATCAAAGAAACCAAGGCCTTTCCGCTGGCTCTCGGGCTCGGGATCGTCGCCCTGATCCTTATCGTCACGCAGTCGGGAAAGCTCATTGTCTCGAACTGGATCCTCCGCAACTTCATCCCCTACCTCATCATCGCGGTCATCATCCTCTTCCAGGGCGAGATCCGGCGCTTCCTGACGGGCATCGGCTCCCGGACGCTGCGCAAGCCGCTCGTCCTCCGCTCGTTCCGGGAACGGATCGAGGAGCTGTTCCTAGCCGTGGACTACATGGCCCTGAAAAAAATCGGCGCCCTGATCGCGATCGAGAAGGAGATCTCTCTCGAGAGTTACGCGGACCGCGGGACGCGGGTCGACGCCGTCATGACGAAGGACCTCCTTGTCAACCTCTTCTTTCCGCAGGCGCCGCTCCACGACGGCGCGGTCGTTATCCGCGGCGGCGCGATTCTGGCCGCGGGCTGCCTATTGCCGCTTCCGGCATCCCACACCCTGCGCGGAGAATTCCAGACCCGGACGCGCCATCTCGCGGCCCTCGGCCTGTCCCAGGAAACGGACGCCGCGGTCGTCGTCGTCTCCGAGACGACGGGCGGCATCTCGTTCGTGACGAAAGGCGTGCTCCAACCCGTCGCCGACACCGAGGATCTCAAGCTGCGTCTTCTGGATTATTTACGCCAATGATCAGGTTTATACGTAACCTTATCGTCGTCAACTGGGCGCTCAAGCTCACGGCCCTCGTCCTGGCTTTCGTCCTCTGGCTTGCGCTCATGCCCGAAGAGAAAATCCTTTCCGAGCGGACGATCACCGTTTCGCTCGAGACGCGCAACCTGTCCCGCGACTTCGAACTCGTGGAGAAGCCGCAAAGCACGGTCGACGTGACGTTCCGCGCTCCGAACCGGCTTTTGAACCGGATCTCGGCCGCGGACATGTCGGCCGTCCTGAGCCTGGAGAAGGCGACCCTGAGCCAAGAGGACTATCCGCTGAACCCGGACCTCATCGTGGCCCCGCCCGACGCCAAAATCGTCCGCGTCTTCCCCAACAAGGTCCGTCTCAAACTCGAACGCAGCAAGGAAGACATGCTGGAGGTCCAGCCCGTCATGATCGGCAAGGTCAAGGCCGGCTCAAAAATCGACGGCGTCGAGCTCATTCCCTCCAAGGTCTTCGTCCGCGGTCCCGAAAGTAAGTTTAAGACGAAGGACAAGATCCGGACGAGCCCGGTCGACGTCACCGACCTGGATAAAACGACCGAATTCGAAGTGGACCTCATCCTGCCCAAGCCCGAGCTGCGGTTCACGACGGCCATGACCCGGGCCAAGGTCAAGGTCCTCATTTCGTCCAAGTGAGCCGATGAAGAAACTCTTCGGGACGGACGGGATGCGGGGCATCGCGGGCGATTATCCGCTCGATTTCCCGACGCTCCACGACCTGGGAAAAGCCCTGATGACGCTTCTCCGGACGGAAGGTCTGCCGCCGAACATCCTCATCGGCCGCGACACGCGCGAGTCGGGTGCCAAGATCGAACGGGCGCTCGTCCAGGGGATCCATGCCGGCCACGGCACGTCGGTCTCAGCCGGCGTTATTCCGACGTCGGGCGTTTCCTACCTGACGCGCCGGCACGCGTTTTCCGCCGGCATCGCGATTTCCGCGTCCCACAACCCGTTCCGCGACAACGGCATTAAAATATTTTCCTCCGAGGGATTCAAATTTCCGGACGCCTGGGAAATTCGCCTCGAGCAAGACCTCCTCGGCCGGACGGCGCCGGTCCGCGAACGGCGGGCGCCGGTCCGCCCCATGCCGCATTACACACACGATTACCGGGCGTTTCTCAAAAGCCGGCTCGACGGCTTTCGGCCGGTTCGCCGTTTGAAGGTCGTCCTCGACTGCGCGAACGGCGCCGCGTCGGCGATCGCACCCGCGGTCATGGCCGACCTCGGCTTCGAGGTCGTTAAAACGAGCGTCACGCCGGACGGGCGAAACATCAATGCGGCCTGCGGCTCTCTCCATCCTCAGAAACTGGCCCGAAAAGTCGTCGAGACCGGCGCGGACATCGGAATCGCTTATGACGGCGACGCCGACAGGGCTCTCTGGGTGGACGAACGGGGCCGGATGCTCAACGGAGACCATACGTTGTTCGTCCTGGCGAAGCACATGAAACGGCTCGGCCGGCTCAAGTCGGACGCCGTTGTCGCGACGAGCATGAGCAATATGGGCCTCGAGCGCGCCATGGAGAGCATGGGCCTTCGGCTCGTCCGGACCAAGGTCGGCGACAAATATGTCCTCGAAAAAATGCGCGAAATCGGGGCCAACCTGGGCGGAGAGCAATCCGGTCATACGATTTTTCTCGACGACTGCCCGACCGGCGACGGCATCCTGACCAGCCTCAAAATGCTCGAGGTCCTGGCGGCGCAGAACAAACCCTTGTCGGGACTCGTCAAGGGCCTTCGGGTCTTTCCCCAAGTTCTGATCAATATCCCCGTCGCCCGGAAAGTCGATTTTCATGAAATCCCGGAGGTCGCCTCGGCGATCGACCGTGTGGCCCGGCTGTTGAAAAACCGCGGCCGGCTCGAGGTGCGCTATTCGGGGACCGAGCCGCTGGCCCGGGTAATGGTCGAGGGTGGGGACTTTCACCGGATCCATGAGTACGCCCATAGCATCGGCGACGCCATCGCCGAGAATCTCGGATAGAGGAGATTCCCATGAGGCTGTCGGTTAACGTGGATCATTTCGCGAGCCTACGCCAGGCGCGGCGCGCGGCCGAGCCCGAGCCTGTCCTCGCGGCGCTGCTGGCCGAGCAGGCCGGCGCGGCGGGGATCACGGCGCATCTCCGCGGGGACCGCCGCCACATCAACGAACGGGACCTGCGCCTCATCCGCGCGTCCATCAAGACCAAGCTGACGCTCGAGATGGCCGCGACCGGCGAGATGACGAACATCGCGGCGCGCCTCAAGCCCGATGTCGTCTGCCTCGTCCCTGAACGTCCCGAAGAGCTGACCACGACGGGCGGCCTGGACGCGAGCGCCAATCGCCGACAGCTCGCCCCGGTCGTTGCCCGGCTCTCTAAGGCCGGAATCCGGGTGTGTCTTTTTATCGACCCTCGTCCCGAACAGGTCGAAACCGCGGCGGACCTGGGCGTGGCCCAAATCGAGCTGCACACCGGCATCT
>JBGOYP010000109.1:0-7424 GCA_041479785.1 Candidatus Aminicenantia bacterium
GTCGCCCGCTTCCCGGCCGGGGTCAACGAGATTTTCACCGGCCTCAAGTCGGGCGACTGGAACCCGATCAAGATTATTCTTCTCGTGGCGATGATGCTGGCCGTCATCGCGTTTATCGTCTTCGTCGAACGCGGCCAACGGCGGATCCCCGTTTCGTACGCGAAGCGCGTCGTCGGCCGCAAGGTCTACGGCGGCCAGAGCACGCACCTGCCGCTCCGGGTCAACACGGGCGGCGTCATCCCGATCATCTTCGCCGCGTCGATCATCACCATCCCCGGAACGATCGCCAACCTGATCAAGCTTTCGGTCTTTCAGAATATCTCCAAGATGTTCCAGCCGGGCATGCCGCTCTATAACCTGCTCTACATCGCCGCGATCGTCTTCTTCACCTATTTCTACATCTCGATCATCTTCAACCCCGTGGACGTCGCGGACAATCTCCGCAAATACGGCGGCTTCATCCCCGGCATCCGTCCGGGCAAGAACACCTCCGACTACATCGACTCGATCCTGTCGCGGATCACCCTCGTCGGCGCGATCTATCTGGCCATGCTGGCCATCCTGCCGGAGCTGCTGACGACGGGCTTCAAGGTCCAATACATCCCCCTCGTCGGCGATTTCCTGGACCGGATGCTCCCCCGCTGGCTCACCCAGGGGATGAACATCCAGTTCTACTTCGGCGGGACGTCGATCCTGATCGTCGTCGGCGTGGCCATGGACACCATGCAGCAGATCGAAGCCCAGCTCGTCATGCGGCATTATGACGGGTTCATGCGGCACGGCCGCGTCAAGGGGAGACGCGGATGAGGATCATCCTCTTCGGCGCGCCGGGCAGCGGCAAGGGAACCCAGGGGGACCTGATCGCGAAGCGGTACGGAATCCCCCGGATTTCGACGGGGGACCTGCTTCGCCTGGCCGTGCGGAAGGGGACGCCGCTCGGCCGGAAAGCCGAGTCGTTCATGAACAGCGGGCGCCTCGTGACCGACGAGGTCGTCGAAGGGCTCGCCCGCGAACGGATCGCGGAGCCCGACTGCCGGCCGGGCTATATCCTGGACGGTTTTCCCCGGACGATCGGCCAGGCCGAGGCCATGGCCGGCATGGCCGGCAGCCGTCCCGAAATCGTGATTGGCATCGAGGTCCGGCCCGAGGTCCTCGTGGACCGGCTCTGCGGCCGGCGCGTCTGCGCGTCCTGTTCGGCCGTATACAACATTCATGTCCAGCCCCCGGCGGCGGCGGGCATCTGCGATATCTGCGGCGGCGAGCTCGTCCGGCGGAAGGACGACACGCCCGAGGTCATCCGGGAGCGGATCCGGGTCTATCACGAGCAGACCGAATCGCTCAAGGACTATTACCGCCGGAAAAACGTCTTCCACGCCGTCGACGGCGAGCGCCCGATCGCCGTCATTTTTCAGGATGTGGCCGGCCTCTTGGACGCCGCACTCGGACGGACGAAAGCCAGCGAGCGCCGAACATGATCGTTTACAAGACCGACGACGAGATCCGGATGATGCGGGAGAGTTCCCGGATCGTGGCCCGCATCTTGAGCGAGCTCCGGCCCATGATCCGGCCGGGCGTCAAGACCCAGGACCTCGACGCCCACGCCGAATCCAGGGTCCGGGAGCTCGGGGCGAAGCCGGCGTTCAAGGGATACCGCGGCTATCCGGCCTCGCTCTGCATTTCGGTCAACGAAGAGATCATCCACGGCATCCCGTCGCCGCGCGTCCTGCGCGAGGGCGACATCGTCAGCCTGGATTTCGGCGTTTTGTACGATGGATTTTACGGCGACGCGGCGCGGACGTTCGCCGTCGGGACCGTCTCGCCCCAAGCCCGGACGCTTATCCAGGCGGCCGAACAGGCCTTCGAGAAGGGCATTGCCCAGATGGTTGAAGGAAACCGGGTCTCGGACATCTCGGCCGCGGTCCAGGAACACGTCGAAGCCCGCGGTTTTTCCGTGATCCGTTCGTTCGTCGGGCACGGCATCGGCCGGGCCCTCCACGAGGAGCCGCAGGTCCCCAATTTCGGGTTTCCCGGCCGGGGGCCGAAGATCCGCCGCGGCCTGGTCCTGGCGATCGAGCCGATGATCGCGGCCGGCGACTTCGAGGTCGAGGTCCTCGCCGACGGCTGGACGGCCGTGACCAAGGACCGGAGCCTGACGGCGCATTTCGAGCAGACCGTGGCCCTGACCGACCGGGGCCTCGAGATCCTGAGCGCCGACGAGGACGACGCGGCCCGCGGCCGCCTCGCCAAGGAGCAACCCTATGCCTAAAGAGGACGTCTTCGAGGCCGAAGGCACCGTGCTGGAGACGCTCCCGAACGCCATGTTCCGTGTGGAGCTCGCCAACAAACACCGGATCCTGGCCCATATCTCGGGCAAAATGCGGAAACATTTCATCCGGATCCTTCCCGGGGACAAGGTCCTGGTCGAGATCTCGCCCTACGACCTGACCAAGGGACGGATCACATATCGATTCAAATAAAGGACGGCGCGCATGAAAGTCAGAGCATCGGTCAAAAAAATATGCCGCAACTGTAAGATCGTCAAACGGAACGGGATCGTCCGCGTGATCTGCTCCAACCCCCGGCATAAGCAGCGGCAAGGCTAAACGAGGTCCCCCATGGCACGAATCGCAGGCATCACACTTCCCCAGGAAAAGCGGATCGAGATCGGGCTGACGTACATTTACGGTATCGGCCGGGCGAAATCGATCGCGATCCTCGCCGAGGCCAAGATCGACAAAAACAAGAAGGTCAAGACCCTGACCGAGGACGAAATCAACAAGATCCGCCAGATCATCGAGAAGCGGGAACGGATCGAGGGCGATCTGCGCAAGGACGTCAGCATGAACATTAAGCGGCTGATCGATATCGGCTGCTACCGCGGCCTCCGGCACAAGCGGAAACTGCCGGTTCGGGGCCAGCGGACGAAGACCAACGCCCGGACGCGGAAAGGGCCGCGCGGGCACACGATCAAGAAGATGAAGGCGACCTAAGCCTCGCGAAGGGAGCGACCCATGGCGCAAGCGAAGCCGAAAACGAAAGTCAAATCCAAGAAAAAGGTCCGGAGGGAAATCGGGTACGGCGTGGCCCACATCCAGTCCACGTTCAACAATACGATCATCACGGTCACCGACACCCAGGGCAACACGGTCTGCTGGACGAGCGCCGGGACGGCCGGGTTCAAAGGCGCCCGCAAGGGCACTCCGTTCGCCGCCCAGCTCGCCGCGAAAGAGGCCTCGAACCGGGCCCGGGATTTCGGCGTCCGGTATATCGACGTCCTGATCACGGGACCGGGCGCCGGCCGGGAATCGGCCATCCGGGCCCTCCAGTCGTCCGGGCTCGAGATCAGGTCGATCAAAGACGTGACCCCCATCCCGCACAACGGCTGCCGCGTCCGGAGACGGCGGAGAGTCTAAGGAGCAACCATGTCGCGATATCGAGAACCCATCTGCCGCCTGTGCCGCGTGGAAAAAACGAAGCTGTTCTTGAAAGGAAACAAGTGCCTGACCGATAAATGCCCGATCGAACGGCGGACCTACGCCCCGGGCCAGCACGGCCGGGCCCGGAGACGGATCCTGGGTTACGGGATCCAGCTCCGGGAAAAGCAGAAGCTGAAAAGGTACTACGGGATGTCCGAGAAGCAGTTCCGGCTGTTCTTCGAACGGGCGGAACGCCGCAAGGGCGTCACGGGCGAGACGCTGCTGGCGATGCTCGAGAGGCGCTTGGACAACGTCGTGTTCGTGGCGGGATTCGCCCATTCCCGGGCCAACGCCCGTCAACTGGTCACGCACGGCCATTTCCGGGTCAACGAGGCCCGGGTGAACGTCCCCTCGTTCCAGGTCAAGGCCGGCGACGTCGTGACGTTTCGGGCCCGCTCGGCCAAGTCCGAAGACATCAAAGCGCTGGTCGAAGCGCACAAGGCCAAGACCGTCCCCGGCTGGCTCGAGGTCGATTGGGACGCGATGACGACGCGGATCGTGGCACTCCCGTCGCGGGCGGATATCACGCTGCCCGTCGAGGAGCACATGGTCGTCGAGCTGTATTCCAAGTAAAGACCGGAGCGAATTCCGAAGATCCGGAGAAGGAGGAAGGATGAGCGAAAACGGTTTTCAAAGGCCCAAATTCCTCGAATGCGATTATGAGACGCTGACCGCGACGTACGGGAAGTTCACGGCCCAGCCGTTCGAACGCGGCTTCGCGGTGACGGTCGGCAACGCCCTGCGCCGCATCCTGCTGTCGTCGATCAAGGGGGCGGCCATCACCGCCCTGCGGATTGAGGGCGTGCTTCACGAGTTCTCGACCCTGCCGGGCGTCGTCGAGGACGTGACCGACGTTATTCTCAACCTGAAGAGCATCCCGCTCAAACTCATCGGCGACCAGCCGAAGATGATGACCTTGAAGGTCACGGGGCCGACGCAGGCCAAGGCCTCGGATATCATCCACGACACGGACATCGAAATCCTGGCCAAGGACGTCGCGATCGCCTCTCTGGACAGGGACGGAAAGCTCGATATCGAAATGGTTGTCGAGAACGCCCGCGGCTACATCACGACCGACGAGAACTTCGACGAGACGCGGAGCATCGACTACATCCCGCTCGATTCTTCGCATTCGCCGGTCAAGAAGGTGAACTACCGGGTCGAGCCCGCCCGCGTCGGGAAACGGATCGATTACGAGTCACTGACGCTCGAGGTCTGGACGACGGGCGCCATCGCCCCCGTCGAGGCCATCGGCCAGGCCGCCAAGATCATGCGCGAACACATGGCCATCTTCCTGAACATCGTCGACGAGCCGATGGAGAAGGAGCAGGTCGTGGCCAAGCGCGAGATCCCGTTCATGGGCCAGGTCGACCTGCTCGCCAAGCCGATCGAACACCTGGAGCTGTCCGTGCGGTCGAACAACTGTCTCCGCTCGGCCGGGATCGAACGGATCTTCGAGCTCGTCCAAAAAACCGAGGACGAACTGCTCAAGACCAAGAATTTCGGCCGCAAGTCCCTGAGCGAGATCAAGGAGACGCTGGCGAACCTCGGGCTCGGCCTCAACCTTGACCTCCATCCGAAGCTCGTCGAGAGGCTGCGGGGTGAGCCGAAAGTCGAGAAAGAGGTGAAGGAGTCGGAGGCATGAGGCACCGGTACCAGGGAAGAAAACTTGGGCGGACGACGGCCCATCGCAAGGCGCTGCTCCGCAATCTCGTCACGTCCTTTCTCGAAAAAGAGCGCGTCCAGACGACGCTGGCCAAAGCGAAGGAAGCCCGCCCCCTGGCGGAAAAAATGATCACCTTGGCGAAAAAAGACACGTTGCCGGCGCGTCGACGGGCCCTGGCCGTCCTGACCAAAGAATCCGCCGTGACGAAACTCTTCGCGGACATCGGCCCCCGTTTTTCGGAGCGGCCGGGGGGCTACACCCGGATCGTCAAGACCGGCCTCCGTCAGGGGGACGGGGCGGAAATGGCGATGTTCGAGCTTATCGGCGCAGAATACAAGAAAAAAGAAAAGAAGAAGAAAGACAAAGCCAAAGCCAAAGCTAAAGCTGGCAAGAAGGCGTAGCGCTTTCCTTTCCGTGACAAAACTCGCCGGGCCCGCAGCGCTGCTCGCCGTTGTCCTCGCGGTCGGCGAAGCGGGGAAGGCCTTCGAGCGGTACGTCGCCTGGGATACGATCTTCGTCTCCGACGACAAAGAACCCGGGACGTGGAGGGTGGCCGTGTTCCTTGATGAGAGACTGCTCGTCAGCGGCCGGTTCGAGGTCAAATAATTCCGGAAATATTCCGGGCGCTTGCCGGAACTCCCTTCCTTTAGGATTCTGAGGGGTTCGGCTTACGGACCACCCGGACCGTTTTGATTTCGTACGGCTCGAGCGAAAGGGTCACGAATTTATCGTGCGCCTCGATTTTTTTGAGCGGCCGCTCGATGAGGTCCGTTTCCATGGCTTCGACCGGCCAGGGCAGTTCGATCCTGGCTTCCGTCTTCCGGCCGAAGGCTTCATAAAAGCGTAAAATCAAGCCCCGGTTGTCATAACCCATTTCCTTCTTCATGGCCGAGAGAACGACGTTGTCCGGCTCGACTTTGAGGAACGCTCGGCTCGCTGGCAGCTCGCCGCCGTGGACCATGGCCGGCCTCGGCAGAAGCGGATTGTTCAGCTCGTATCCGTGACGGATCGCTTGCCCTTCCCTCCAGTCGCCGCGATGGGGATAGAGCGAATACGCGAGCTCGTGGGGTCCGCGGTCGGCCTCCGGGTCGGGGTTCGTGGCGCCGTGGATGACCGATAGCCTCATGACGTTCTCCTTCACGTCGAAGCCGTACCTGCAATCGTTGAGGAGGCTGACGCCGAAGCCGCCGGAATCGTCGCTCAGGTCCAGCCAGCGCAGCGCCGGGACCTCGGTGCCGTCCGTCCTCCGGGATATGGAGCCGTAGGGGATCTCGAACTCCGCTTTTTCGCTCTTGACGTTCAGCGGGAAAACGGCTTTGACCATCAGATTCCTCTCCTGCCAGTCGAAACGCAGGTGGAAATCGACCCGCGGGATTTTCCGATAGAGAATGATGTCCTGGTCGAAAAAGGAGGAGCGGAACGGGCTTCGGACGCGGACGACGGCGCGGACGGGACCGGATTCCAGGACCTCGACCTTCGCCCCGTCTTCGCCGATGTTCCATGACTTGTCCTTCAATCCCAGTTCCCAGGCGGACATGGATTCCGGCTCGTCCACGATGGCCTGAAGGACGTTGGCGGGACCCTGGAGAAGCTCCCGGCCGGCGGTTTTGTCGAAGAGGCTCTCGAGCCAGCCGGTCTTAGGGTTGAGTTTGACCCTGAAATATTCGTTCTCCAGGGATCCTTCGCCGGCCGCCGTCGGCGATTTGAATTCCTCGGCCTTTTCATCCGCAAGGACCCTGAAAACCTTATATCCGAAGGACGGTATGCCCTCGGCAATGAACACGACGCGCAGCGGAGAAGGGCCGGTTCTGGCCGGGGTGGGGATGATTTGATAAGTCACTTCGGTGCCTTGGGGGTCTATAAGTCTGAACACGCCCGTCTTGCCGGGCCGCGGAATGTCGCAGACGACCGGCTCCGTTCTGTCCCAGGCCAGCGGATTGTAAACGACCAGCGGCAGGCCGCCTCTCCGAGTATCGATGCCGTTCGTGATCGTCTCGAGGGAGAAGTCGAGGGCCCGCTGTCCGCGGTCCATGGCCGCCTTGTAAAAGCCGCGGACCTCATCGTAGACCGGGCCGATGCTCGAACCGTCCAGGATGTCGTGGAACTGGTTGCGGAGGATGACCTTCCAGGCCTCGTCGATATCCCTCTCGGGATAATAGTCCCGGAAGCCCGAGGTGACGGCCAGGGCCGAAAACCTTTCCGCGGTCACGAGCAAGGCCTCGCCCTTCCGGTTGTTCTTCTTCGTCTCGGCCTGGGTCGTGTAGCAGGCGGGAAAGGTGAAA
>JBGOYP010000110.1:0-7379 GCA_041479785.1 Candidatus Aminicenantia bacterium
CGTCCGGTCAGCCAGACCTGGATCTTCAAGACGACGGGCTTGCCGATTCTTTCGGCGACAGCCCTGGCCTCGGCCGGCGAAAACGCGACATCGCCCGAAGGGACGCGCACGCCGCCTTCGCTGAGAAGTTTTTTGCTCTGATGTTCGTAAAGCCTTGCCATGTCCGTTGCTCTCGGGTCAAACCGCTGAAAAAGTATACTTTAAACAGGCTTTAGATGAAAGAGGGCGCCCGCCCGACAAACCGCGCCGGACCGTTGATTTTTCCGAGGGATTATGAATAGAATACCCGCGCTTCCCAAATCTCACCAAGGAGACGGGCATGACCGACCCCCAACCCGGCAAGGCGAAATTCCCCAAATCATTCTGGACCGCCAATGTCATCGAACTCTTCGAGCGGGCCGCTTACTATTCCGTGGCCTCGTTCATCGTGATCTATCTCAACGAGAAATTGGGCATGAGCCCGTCCCTGGCGACGACCCTGAACTCGTCCGTGTTATGGGCGATCATCTATTTTATGCCCGTCGTCTCCGGGACGCTGGCCGACAAGTTCGGCTTCAAGCGTTCGCTGGGCGTCTCGTTCGTCATGATCGTCCTGGGCTATGCGATCATGGGCAACGTCCAGAGGCTCTGGCCCGGCCTCGTCGGCGCCGCCCCGGGTGCGCCGGTCAATTATGTCCTTCCCGTCGTCCTGGCCATCGTCCTCATCGGGCTAGGCGGGTCGATCGTCAAACCGTGCATCGCCGGGACGATCCAAAAGACCTCCGGCGTGCGGGCCACGCTCGCCTTCGGCATTTTTTACATGGTCATCAATATCGGCTCGATCACGGGCCGCAGCGTGTCCTATTTCGTCCGGACGAACTACGGGATCCCGGCCATTTTCACGTATGTCGCGACCATCTTCGCCGTCATCGGCCTCGGCGTGACGCTCCTCGTCTACCGGGAGCCCCAATACGTCAGCGACGGGAAAAAAGATGACCAGCGCGTCCAAAAAAAGACGGTCGGGCAGGCCCTCTTCGGCATTATCATCGTCCTGCGGAACCTGAAGTTCGTCTTTTTCATCGTCGTCCTCGCCCTGTTTTGGTTCCTCTACATCCAGCTCTACAACCTGATGCCGCTCTTCATGCGGCACGTCGACCCCAACGCGCCCATGGAGCTCTACACGATGGCCAACCCGATCATGATCGTCTGCTTCCAGATGCTCATCACCCGGATGGTTAAAAAATGGAATCCGATCAAGACCATAATCATAGGAGCCGTGGTCGTCACGATCGGGATGTGCCTCAATGTCCTTCCCGCCCTTCTGACGTCCGATATCAAGCACAAAGTCGACCTCCTAGGGCTCGCCATCCCGTTCGCGGGTTTGTTCCTGATCGTCTCCATCGCCTCCATGGCCGTCGGCGAAATGCTCGCCTCTCCCCGGATCTACGAATACGTTGGGGCCATCGCCCCCAAAGGGCAGGAAGGGTTATACATGGGCTATGTGAACCTGCCGCTGGCCGTCGGCAGTTTTTTCGGCGGACGCGTGAGCGGAAAATTGTTCGAACACTTCATCGCCAACCCGACTAAGGCCGGCCAGCCGGCCAACTATATCCCGATGTGGCTGATCATCACCGGCGTCGGGCTGTGCTCGATCATCGGGCTGGCGATTTATGATAAAGCGATGAGAAAGACGGCGGTCGGTTAACTCGGCCGGACGACAAGAAGATTCTTCACGCCGTTTTTGACGAACTCTTCATAATAGGAATCGACGATGTCCCGTTCAAGCCGGTCCAGCTCGCGCGGCTTCATGGTCGTGACGTAGTCTTCTCCATAGCGCGCGGCGAGGTCGCGGTCGGCCATCCGGTATTCGAGCTCGTCCCAAAAGAGGTCGTTCCGGTAGTCATCCAGGGCGGAATCCCATTCCTCCTCGGCCGCGGCCGACGGGAAATACTGGCCGAGGTCCTCGTCGAAGTCGACAAGACGGCCGAGGCCGAAGTCGCGGGCCTTGCTATAAACGGCGTTTTCTAGGGCGTTGGTCTCTTCGTCAGGGGCCTCGGCCCGGTAGCCGTTCACGACCCAGTTGCCGAGATAAACCAGCCGCATCAGCGTTTCGAATTGACGTTTCGTAAAATGGATTTCCATGGCATCCTCGTCCGATTCTCGATAGAAGCGCTATTATACACCATTCTTTCGGGAGGACGGAGATGCGGCCGCGGGCCGGAACTATTCGAACCAGATTTTGACGCGAGTGCCGTGGTCAATGACCTCAATAAGGAACTGAGGCCCGAGTTTTTTCAACTCCGCGAACAGCGCCTGGACATCGACCTGACACCCTTTGTCCTTCAAGATGACGTCCTGGGTCCCGACACAGCGCAGGGCGACCTCCACGACGACGATCGGGAGCGAGACGGAGACCTGGACCTTCCCGGATTTCTCATCGGAAACCAGGACGTTGAAGCATCTCACCGCTTTACCCGGCACATACGTCGGGTTGTCCGCGACGGCCTTTTTGATGGCCTGCAGGTCGGCATATTTCTCGGCCGCGAATGGTCCTGAGACGGCGCCCAGGCCGAGTCCCAGAACGAGCAGGACCAGGGTTGTAAGTTTTTTCATAACGATTCTCCTTGTTGGTGTTATTCGATCCAGATTTTTATGAGGGCGTCTTCCGTCCGAAATTCGAGGATGCGACCTTTGAAGGATTGAAGCTCCCGGATGATCCTGTCGATGTCGTAGCCTTTGGCCCGGATCGTTTGCTTATCGGCCTCGGGGAGGGCGCCGAGCACCAGGTCGGCCAACGCCCACGGAAGCGTGACGTCGCTGACGAGCCTATTCGTCCGCGCGTTCATGACCCTGATTCTCAGCATGCGCGGCGCTTTGCGCTCCAGAGGCTTTTCCTCGGCCCCGGCGAGCGATTCGGGGGAAACGCGGAAGAGGGCGATCCTTGCCCGGTCCAGGAGGTCGGGCGCCTTTTCGTCGGTCAGGATGCTCTTGAGCACGGGAACGCTTTTAGCGGCGATCTTCTTGTCCTTGACAAAGCTCAATTGGATCGCGGCATAATACCGGACGACCCGGTTCGAGCTATCGAGCCGGTCTTCGGCTTCACGGACGTAATCCCTGCCGCCCTGTTCATAAAGCTTAAGCGCCAGGTCGATCACGGCAACCTCGGCCGCTTCGGCGAGGCTCGGGCTCTTGTCCTTCACCCGGAGAAAGCTTTTATAAGATTCGAGCGCGTCTTTCTCCCGTCCGCCCACCCTGTCTAGCGCCTGGGACCGGTAATACAATGCATGCGCCGACAGCGGGCTTTGTGGATACTTGGCCAGAAAATCGTCCAGGCTCGCCAGGGCGTCGGGCCACTTCTCGTCAAAGACGAGGAGCTTGATGTCCTGGAAAGCCTTGACATCGGCGGACGCCTGTGACGACTGGGCCCGGCCGCCCATCCAGACGCCGGCCAGAAGGACCGCCACCGTGACGATTTTTTTCGTGTTCATGTCAGACCCCGCTTTCCGCGAGCTCCTTCCGGAGCAATTGGATGTTCAAGAGAAGCTGCCTCTGCTCGACGAACGCTTTGATCCTCGACGCTTCCTCGGCCGTGAGCTCGTCGCTCATCTCCGACAGCTCGAAGAAGAGAGTCTCGATCTGGTTGCAGATCTCCCGCGCTTTAGCCATCTGGGCCCGGTCGAGTCCCGGATTGATGAAACGTTTTTTAGAGAGAATGCCGCGAGCCAGGTCCGCCGTGCGGTCCGACCCCATCGCCTCTCCCGGACCCGCTGGCCGCTGGAGAAGATCCAGAATCAGGGCCTGACTTTTGTCCAGATAAGCGATTGTTTCCTGCTTGGCCAGCCGCAACTCGGCCCGGTCCACGAAATCGGCCGACGCGGAAGAGTTCAATGCGCCGGCGCGGCGGAAGACCGGCGGATGGACCGCGAAATACATCGCCGCCGCTCCGATGACGACTCCGCCGAGCGCGGCCGCCAGGACAGGCCTCCACCGCGGCGTTCCGAGCGCCGTCCAGAACGGTCGGCTCGCCGGCTCCGAAGCCGCGCCGCGCCCCGGGGTCAACGCCGCGTCGGCGATCCGCTCCGGGAGCGTCTCCCAATCGACCGCGGCCATGGCGCTGCGAAGGTCTTCGCGCTCCGCATCGGCCCCGGCGAGGATCTGCTCGACTTCGTCCCGGGCCCGCCGACACTCCGGGCATGTTTCCAGGTGTTTTTTCATACCGGCCTCTCTGTCTCCGCCGAGCGTCCCGTCCAGGAGGGCCGCCACGTCCTTGCGCGTTTGTTCACAGTTCGTCATCGTTCCCACCCCAGCCGCGGACCCATCAGCGTCCGCAGGTTTTGAATGGCCTTGAAATGCAGGGATTTGACGGTTCCCAGGGAAAGGCCGAGCGACCGGGCGATCTCGTCGTTTTTGAGCTGCTCGAAGTGCCGCATGACGAAGATCGTCCGCTGGCGGTCGGTCAGTTCGTTCACGCACCGTCCGAGAACCTCTTTGAGGTCATGCGCCCGTTCGCCGCCTTCGGCCCGGGGGTCAGCCACGTTCAGTTCGTCGACAGGCGTTCCGCTTTCCTGGGCCCGGCGACGGTCGCCCGCCTTCCGATAATGGTCGATGCACAGGTTCCGGGCGATCTGGAGAAGCCACGCTTCGAAGTTGTGGCCCGCCCGGAACGACCCGATTTTCTGATACAGCCGGAGGAACGTGTCCTGGACGAGGTCCAGGGCGTCCTCTTTGTTCCGGAAAAAGGAATACGCCACGATGAAAACCTTCTTTTGATATGACCGGGTGAGGGTCACGAACGCCTCCCGGTCGCCGGACCGGACCCGTTGAACCAGACTCCAGGTATCCTCATGGGTGAACTCTCGTGACGCGTCCATGCCGAAACCGACCGCGCCCTCAGTCCCGCCGGATAAGCCTCATCGACATCCTCTCATATTATAGACTCCATGAGAGTCTACGTAGAGGCCTTCGGAAAGGTTTACGCGGGGCGCGGGGAGACGAATGGCCAGAAAACTCCCTTGGCGAGAGGTTTCTCTCCCAAGGGGGGTCGAGTCGCGGTTAGACCGGATCCGGGCTAGAAATCAGAACTTCCGAAAATCTCTTCGCTCTCCAAAATCCCGGCGCTCCCGCGGACGGTCCTCGCGAGGGCGGGCTTCGTTGACGATGATCTTCCGTCCCTCAAGGTCCGAGCTGTTGAGCTTGGACTTCGCTTCTTCGGCGCCTTCGGGAGTCGCCATTTCGACGAAGCCGAAGCCGCGTCCTTGAAGGATGTTCACCGAGGCAACCTCGCCGTACTGGGAAAACACTTCCTTAAGTTTCTCCTCGGTCGTCTTGTAATTGAGGTTGCCGACATACAACTTTTTAGAACTCATAAAAAAAACCTCCTGCGCCCTTCCATCCTCCGATGCCAAGGACCGGATCATTTTTCCACATTGACTTTGGAAAATCAAGCGGAATTTCGCCCGCGCCGCCGCCGCCATTTTCGGCCGCGGGCTTTTTTGGTATAGTGACCGTGAACGCCGTCTCCAAGGAGCTTCCCATGACAAAAGGCCGGCTGGTTTTCATTCTCGTCGCCGTCTTCGCCGTTCTTCTCTTGGCCACCGCGGCCTCTTTTTTCCTTCTCGATTTCAACCGGCCCCCGTCGATCGCTCCTGCGTCCTATCTCGAGATCGTCCTCGAAGGGCCGCTCGTGGAATTTTCAGGAGGGAACCCCCTGGCGTCATTCCTCGGCGTCCGCCCGCTCTCCGTCCATGATATCTGGACGGGCCTGCGCAAGGCCCGGGTCGACGACCGCATCGCCGGCGTCCTCCTCCGTCTCGGTCCTCTCGCCTGCGATTGGGCCAAGTGCGCCGAGGTCCGGGACGAGGTCGCCGCGTTCCGAGCCTCGGGCAAGAAAGCCTACGCGTACATCGAAGAGGCGGCCTCGTTCGACAAGGAATATTACCTTGCCACGGCCTGCGATAAGATTTTTCTCCATCCGCTGGGCTGGTTTGGGATCGCCGGCATCGGCGGCGACGTCCCGTTTCTGAAAACCGCGCTCGACAAGCTGGGCATCGAAGCCCAAATCGTTCACGTCGAGCAGTATAAAACGGCGTACAACATGTTCACCGAGCGCGGGTTCACGCCGGCCCACCGGGAGATGATGGAATCCCTCATCTCCGACGAATTCGCCTATTACATCAAAACCGTCGCCGCGGCCAGGCACAAGAGCGAGGCCGACGTCCGGGCGCTCATCGACGAGGCCTTTTTCCAGGGGGACCGGGCGGTCGCTTCGGGGCTCGTGGACGGCCTCCTCTTCGACGACCAGGTCCGGGCGCTTTTCGGCCGCGGCGCCGGCCGCGTCCCCTTAAACGTCTACACCCGAATCGACCCGGCTTCCCTGGGTCTCGGGACGGGCCGCAAAGTCGCCCTCATCTACGCCGCGGGCGCCATCCACGGCGGCGAAAGCGCGTACCAGTCGATGGGCGCCGACACCGTCGTCCGCTCGCTCCGGGCCGCCCGCGAGGACCGGAGCGTCGCGGCCGTCGTGTTCCGCGTGGACAGCCCGGGCGGGTCGGCCGTGGCCTCGGACTCGATATGGCGCGAGGTGATGCTGTGCCGCGAAAAAAAGCCGTTCGTCGTCTCGATGTCCGACGTCGCCGGCTCGGGCGGATACTGGATCTCCATGGCTGCCCACAAAATCGTCGCCCAACCCCAGACGCTGACCGGATCGATCGGCGTCCTCTCGGGTAAGATTAGCCTCGAAAAGTTGATGGCCAAGGTCGGTATCGCGACCGAAAAAGTCGGGATCGGACAACGGCTCGGCGTGTTCTCGCCGTTCCGAAGCATGACGGCCGAAGAAACGCAACTTTTGAAAAAACAAATCCTATGGATTTACGACCGCTTCCTGGCCAAAGTGGCCGAAAGCCGGGGTCTGTCCAAGGAAACGGTGGACGGGATCGGCAAAGGACGGGTCTGGACGGGAGGCCAGGCCAAGAACCTCCATCTTGTCGACGAGCTCGGCGGGCTGTCCCGGGCGATCGAGCTCGCCAAAGAGCTCGCCGGAATTCCGACGAGCGAGGACGTCCGGTTTGTTGTTTGGCCTCGCCGCGAATCGCTTTTCCGGACGTTGTTCCGGCCGAACGAATCGCGCTTTCCGGGCGCCCTTTCCAAAGAGGTCCGCGCGGCCTCGGAGTGGGCGGCGCGTTTGAACGAGGACCGGGTCTGGGCCGTTATGCCCATCCTTCCGGGGTTGGGGGGGACGACTATTTCTTCGTTTTGACGATCGCCTTCTCGTCCGGTTTCATCAGCCAGAGCTTCTCGCGGGCTTCCTTGTCCACGGCCTGCGGGTTCTTTTCCAGGGCTGTGATCTCTTTTTCGAGCCGGCTCTTTTCCTTCTGGAGCCGCTCAACCTCTTCGACGAGGAA